>CAZEAX010000037.1:0-18995 GCA_964510405.1 uncultured Streptomyces sp.
GAGCGTGCGCCAGAACCAGGTCGGTCTCGTCTACGACATGAATTTCGGCGCCGCCGACAAGGTGCAGGCGCGCACCTATCTCGGCGACCGCCAGGTCACTCAATACCAGGCGATTCCGCTTGCAGCACAGCTCGCGGCGACGTCCTCGGGCGCCGTGGTCGATCAGGATTTCGGCTACGAGGGCGTAGGCGTACGGTGGACTCACAATATCAGCGAGGGCGCGCGGCCGCTCAATTTCACCACCGGCGTCGATTACGACCGCATGGCCCAGCACCGCATGGGCTACATCAACAACTTCGGTATCCAGGGCGCGTTGAAGCGCGACGAAGAAAACAAGGTGACCAACAACGACGCCTTTGCGCAGCTCGAATGGAAATTCGCGCCGCGCTGGAGCACCAACGCCGGGCTGCGCTACAGCAACGTGCGCTTCAATTCGAGCGACTACTACTTGAGCAACGGCAACGACAGCGGTGCCGTCAGCTATTCGAAAACCACGCCGGTCGCGGGCATCCTGTTCAACGTAACGCCTGCAATCAATGCCTATGCCAACATAGGGCGCGGCTTCGAGACGCCGACGCTGATCGAGCTCGCGTACCGCAACGGCGGCGCCGGGCTCAACTTCGCGCTGCAGCCCTCGACCAGCCTGACGAAGGAAGTCGGCATCAAAGCCAAGATCGGCAATGCGGCGCGCGTCAATCTGACGCTGTTCCAGATCAACACCGACAACGAAATCGTCGTCGACACTTCGGTTGGGGGCCGCACGACGTACAAGAACGCGCCGCAAACCTATCGCAAAGGCGTCGAGCTGTCGGCCGAAGGTTACCTGGGCGCGGGCTTTGAAGCTTACCTTGCCTATACCTGGCTCGATGCCGAGTTCACGCTGCCGTATACCTCCGGCACCCCGTCGGTCCAGGTACCTTCCGGCAACCGCCTGCCCGGCGTGCCGCTCTATACGGTCTATGGCGAAGTCGTGTGGCGGCATGCCGCCAGCGGTTTTCATGCGGCCGCCGAAGTGCGCGCGGCCGGCAAATTGTACGTCAACGATCAGAACAGCACGTTCGGCGATCCTTATACGATCGGCAATCTACGCGCGGGCTTCGAGCAAAAGAGCGGCAAAGTGCATCTGACTGAATTCGTGCGCGTCGACAACATCACCAACCGGTCGTACGTCGGCTCGGTGATCATCGCCGACAGCAACCTGCGCTTTTTTGAGCCTTCGCCGACGCGCAACTATCTGGCCGGCATCAGCGCGCAATACCGCTTTTGACCGGTTCCGGCAACCGGCGCGGTTGCCAAACCGCCGCCAAGCTGCAAGAATTTTGAATTGTCATCCGGCTTGAGAATCCCAGTGATCGCACTCACCGTCAACGGCGAAGCTCATCAGTTCGAGCGACCGCTGAACTGCCGCGAACTCATCGAACGCCTTAACCTCGCGGGCAAACGCATCGCGCTCGAGCGCAACGGCGAAATCGTGCCACGCGGCCGGCACGCGGACGAAATGCTGGCCGATGGCGACACGCTTGAAATCGTCGTCGCGGTCGGTGGCGGCTGATTGATCCAAGTCATTGCCCGCAAAAAACAATGCGCGCAAACTTCATTGTTCTGCATCCCGAATCCCATTCTTATGAAACCCACCGAAAATCTCGACACCCTCGTCATCGCCGGCAAGCCGTACCAATCGCGCCTGTTGGTCGGCACCGGCAAATACAAGGATTTTGCGGAAACCCGCGCCGCGATCGACGCGAGCGGCGCGCAAATCGTGACCGTCGCCATCCGCCGCACGAACATCGGCCAGGATCCGAATCAACCGAGCTTGCTCGAGGTACTGCCCCCTTCGCAGTTCACCATCCTGCCCAACACGGCCGGCTGCTATACCGCCGATGACGCCGTGCGCACGCTGCGCCTCGCGCGCGAACTGCTCGACGGGCACTCGCTGGTAAAACTCGAAGTGCTCGGCGATCAAAAGACCTTGTTTCCGAACATGGCGGAAACTTTGAGCGCCGCCGCGACCCTGGTCAAGGACGGATTCCAGGTGATGGTCTATTGCAGCGACGATCCGATCGCCGCCAAGCAACTCGAAGAGATCGGCTGTTGCGCGGTGATGCCGCTCGCCTCGCTGATCGGCTCGGGGATGGGCATCCTCAATCCGTGGAATCTGCAGATCATCATCGACAACGCGCGGGTCCCCATCATCGTCGATGCCGGCGTCGGCACCGCGTCGGATGCCGCGATCGCCATGGAGCTCGGCTGCCAGGGCGTGCTGATGAACACCGCGATCGCCACGGCGAAAAATCCGGTGATGATGGCATCCGCGATGAAGAAAGCGGTCGAAGCCGGGCGCGAAGCATTTCTGGCCGGCCGCATGCCCAAGAAACCGTACGCGGCATCGCCGAGTTCGCCAACCGCCGGAACGATCGCCACGTCCAATCTCAAGCCGGCCAAGTAGCGCCGTCGGCTTGAATTTCCGGCAGGCGTCGCCACATTTCGTCTGTACTGGCGCCACTCGACAATTCTGCAAGGCCGTTTACCCATGAAGCACATCAACCCAGCGGCGCTGCGTCAGGCGCTCGACCGCAACGAAGCACTGGTCATCGACGTGCGCGAGCCCGGCGAATTCGCGCGCGAACATATCGCGGGGGCGCAATCGTTTCCGCTGTCGTCGTTCGAGCCGGCGCGCCTGCCGCGTGGCCGGCGCATCGTGCTGTGCTGCCAGTCGGGCGCACGCTCTGGCCAGGCGCTGGCACAACTGGAAGCAGCGGGCCTCCAGGACGTCGCCCAACTCGATGGCGGATTGAGCGCATGGAAGGCCGCTCACTTCGCAACTTCCATCGACATCACCCAGCCGATCAGCATCATGCGCCAGGTGCAGATTACCGCGGGCTCGCTGGTGGTGTTGGGCGCGGTCCTCGCGGCGCTGGTTTCACCGTGGTTTATCCTGCTGTCGGGTTTTGTCGGCGCCGGACTGGTGTTCGCGGGCATTACCGACACCTGCATGATGGCGAGGCTGTTGTCGAAACTGCCGTACAACCAGCCACGAATTTCAGCGCCCCCGCGTCAACCCGCATAACCGCGAATCGTCTGGCGCGGCGGTCGCCCCGCCGTTAAACTGGGGCCGCATGAATACCACTCACCGGCCCATCCGCAGTTTCGTGCTGCGCCAGGGACGCGTCTCCAACGCACAGCAGCGCGCGCACGCAACCCTGCTGCCGCAATTCGGCATTCCGTATGCGCCGCGCATCGTCGATCTCGACCAACTGTTCGGCCGCCGCGCACCCAAAATCCTCGAAATCGGTTTCGGCATGGGCGAGACTACGGCGACGATCGCAGCGCTTCATACGGAGAACGACTATCTTGGCATCGAAGTCCACACGCCCGGCGTCGGCAGCCTGTTGAAAGCCCTCGGCGAGCAGAATCTCGCCAACGTGCGCATCGTCCAGCACGACGCCGTCGAGGTGCTGCAAAACATGGTCGCGCCGGCAACGTTCGACGGCGTGCACGTGTTCTTTCCCGACCCGTGGCCGAAGAAGCGCCATCACAAGCGGCGCCTGCTGCAACCGGCATTCGTCGCGCTGCTCGTCGAGCGCATGAAGCCCGGGGCGTACCTGCATGCGGCGACCGACTGGCAGGAATATGCCGAATATATTCTGGAAGTGCTGAAAAATAATCCGCTGCTCGCAAACACCGCACCGGATTACGCGCCGCGTCCGGATTATCGTCCGCAGACCAAGTTTGAAAGCCGCGGACTTAAACTCGGCCACGGCGTGTGGGACGTGATTTTCACGCGGCGCTGATACGCCTAACGGAGGGAAGCGATGAATACCGAAAAAATCAAGGTGCGCATAACCGAGACCGGCCAGACCATGGACGTCGTGGTATTCAACAAGCGCGCGGCCGCGATCCAGGTAGTGCTTGGCGAAGGCGTGCACAGCGTGAAGTGCGAACTGACGCCGACGCGTACCGGGCTTGCTTACGTTGGATCGGTGATGGGACGGGAAATCGTTTACGAGCGTTCGCGCGAGCAGGTGCAGGCCGACATCGACCGTCTTAATCCCGCTCTGCGGGAATACAAGCGGCGTTGAACGGCGCGCGACGGCAAGTCGCGCACCAGATCGCTACGGCTCGACCCGCAGATTGGCTTCCTTGACGAGCTTGCCCCATCGCGCCGCTTCGCTGGCCATGAACTGACCGAACTGCTCGGGCGTGCTCGACACAGCTTCGACGCCAAGTTCGCCGAGCTTGGTTTTCACATCCTGTGTCGCCAGCGCCTTGATGAGATCGGCATTGACCTTGTCGATGATGGTCCGCGGCACGCCGGCCGGAAACAGAATGCCCCACCAGTTGACCGCCGCAAAACCCTTGATGCCCTCTTCCGCGAGTGTCGGCAGCTCCGGCGTGAACGGCCAGCGTTTCTCGCTCGTGACCGCGAGCGCGCGCAGCTTGCCGGTTTTCATCGCCTGCATCGCGGGCAACGCGTCCGAGAACATCGTGGTGATCTGGCCGCCCATGACATCGGTGATGGCGAGCGCATTGCCTTTATAAGGCACCGTAATCATATCGACGGCGGCCAGCCG
The DNA here is from genome assembly GCA_964510405.1 of uncultured Streptomyces sp. GTDB lineage: Bacteria > Pseudomonadota > Gammaproteobacteria > Burkholderiales > SG8-41 > PALSA-1004. Next base: position 4,572 of record CAZEAX010000037.1, read on the forward strand.
CTTGAACATCTCGCCGGCGAAGTGAGACATGCTGCCGGGACCGCTCGTTCCATAGCTCAATTCGCCCGGGCGCCGCTTGGCGAGCGCGATGAGTTCCCTGGTGTTCTTCACGGGCAAGGTGACCGGCACCACCAGGATGTTGGCCGAGTTCGTGATCCGCGACACCGGGGCAAAATCCTTCTGCCAGTCATATGAGACTTTCGCCAGCAGCGGTTTGGCCACGACCGGGCCGAAATTTCCGAGCAGGAACGTATAGCCGTCGGCCGGCTGTTTCGCGGCATAGTCCATGCCGATCGATCCGTCCGCGCCCGGCCGCGAGTCGACGAGGACGAGCTGACCCCAGTATTCGGTGAGTTTCTGGCCGATGATGCGGGCCATCACGTCCGAGCTGCCGCCCGGCGGATAAGTCACGATGAATTTCACGAGCTTGTTGGGATAGTCCTGCGTCTGGGCAAGCGCGGCACCGCACCACGCGGCGTACAAAACCACGCTTGCGCCGAATAAACGACCGGCAACCTTCATGACTCCTCCTTGGCTCGTAACGGCGGGACACATTCTAGTGCAAGATCGCGAAAATGCAATTCGCTTTTTGGGCGTGCGCTATCATCTCTTCGTGGACATCGCGCAAGGTCAAGAATCATGCACGCAGTCATATTCGAAGTCGAACCCGCCGCCGGCCGGCAACAGGACTATCTGGACATCGCCGCAAAACTGCGGCCGGAACTCGAAAAAATCGACGGCTTTATTTCCATCGAACGCTTCTCGAGTCTTAACAAGCCGGGGAAAATTCTGTCGCTGTCGTTCTGGCGCGACGAAGCGGCCATCCTCAAGTGGCGGCAGCACGAGGAACATCACCGCGCGCAATGGCAGAGCCGCGGCGGAATTTTCGCCGACTACCGGTTGCGCGTCGCCTCCGTCGTGCGCGACTACGGCATGTTCGAGCGCGGTGAAGCGCCGCAGCAGTTTCCCGCGATCAAGCCCCGGCGATGAAGCGATTCCACGTTGATTGCGAGCTGGGCTACGACGTCATTCAACAATCGTTGTTCGTGTTCAATCTCGCCATACCGTCCACGCCGGCACAACGCGTCGTGGCCGAAACGGTCGCGACCGCGCCTGGCGCCGTTACCGACGAATTCCGCGACGAAAGCGGCCATAACCGCTTCATCCGCGTCGATGTCCCGCCGGGACCGTTCAGCATCCGCTACCAGGCGACGGTCGAAGTGCAGCCTCCCGACATCCATGAGCAGGCGCCGGAAACGCCGCTCGCCAAGCTGCCCGGCGAAATTCTCTCCTACGTCAAGCCCAGCCGGTATTGCGAGGTGGAGGCCATCTACAGTTTTGCTTACCGCACGTTCGGCAAGCTGCCCGCCGGCTACCAGCGTGTGCGGGCAATCTGCCAGTGGGTCAAGAACAACGTCACGTATCAACTCGGTTCATCGACGGTGAACTCCAGCGCGCGCGATGTGCTCGCCAATCGTGCCGGCGTATGCCGCGACTTTGCACATCTTGTCATTGCACTCTGCCGCGCGCTCAACATCCCGGCGCGGTTCGTCACCGCTTACACGCGATATGAAACGCCGCCCCAGGATTTTCACGCGGTGGTGGAAGTCTACCTCGGCGACCGCTGGTACCTGTTCGATCCGACCGGGCTTTCGTCGATCGCCGATCTGGTGCGGCTGGGCACCGGACGCGATGCGCTCGATGTGCCCTTTGCCACTTTCTTTGGCGCGACCCGCCTGCGCCGCCTGAGTCCGCTGGTGCAGCCGGCCGGTGCCGGCGAGACACTTGTCGAGTTGCAATCGCCAACCGCGGGCATCCTGCTGTCACCGGGAGAAGTGCGCAGCGGATACGGTTCATGACCCCGGCCCCGGTGCCGGAGTCTGCGCGAAACGCTAAGCGGACCCGCCCTCCGGCAAAAAGATTTGCAGCAAGTCGTTGAGAAACCGGCGGCCCAGCGCGGTCGGCGCCACGCGCTGGTGGTCGCGCTCGATGAGTCCGCGGCGTTCCGCTTCATCGAGTTGCTTCAACACCGCAGTTAGCGGCACCCCCGCGCGCTCCTCGAAGAGCACCAGCGGGAATCCGCCGGTGAGCCGCAGCGCATTCATCATGAACTCGAAACCGGTTTCATCACCGCCTATATCGTGCTGTTCATGTATCGCGGCACCGGCCGCGGCGCTTTCCATGTATTGGCGCGGCTGCTTGAAGCGTACCTGGCGCGCGATGCGGTCCGGCAATGAAATCTTGCTGTGCGCGCCGGCGCCGATGCCGAGATAATCGGCAAACGTCCAGTAGTTCATGTTGTGCCGCGCCTGCCGGCCCGGCAATGCGAACGCCGACGTTTCGTAGTGGCGATAACCCGCCGCGGCAAGCCGCGCTTCGATCGCGTCCTGCATTTGCGCTGTCGCGTCATCGTCGGGCAACGCCGGCGGGTAACGATGAAAGTACGTGTTCGGCTCCAGCGTCAGGTGATACGCGGACAAGTGCGGCGGCGAGAAACCGAGTGCCGTCTCGATATCCGCCAGAGCCTCGGCCGGCGTCTGTTGCGGCAGGCCGTACATGAGATCGAGATTGAAGTTGTCGAAGTTCGCGCGCGCGATTTCGATCGCGGCGCGCGCCTCGGTGTCGTCGTGGATGCGCCCGAGCGCCTTCAGGTGCGCGTGATTGAAGCTTTGGATGCCGATCGACAGCCGGTTGACGCCCGCCGCCCGGAACGCGCGGAACTTGTCCGCTTCGAACGTGCCGGGATTGGCTTCGAGCGTGATCTCCGCGTCGACGGACAGCGGCACGCGCGCGCGCACCGCAGCGAGTATCTGCTCGATGCTTTCGGCGGAAAAAACGCTCGGCGTGCCGCCGCCGAAAAACACCGTATAAATTTTGCGGCCCCAGATCAACGGGAGTGCCGCTTCGAGATCCGCGATCAGCGCGTCGACATAACGCTGTTCGGGTATGGGCTCGCGCGCTTCGTGCGAATTGAAATCGCAGTACGGGCATTTGCGCACGCACCACGGAATGTGAATGTAAAGCGAGAGCGGTGGCAGTGCTTTAAAGTGCGGTGAGGGGTGAGGCGTTAGGCATGAGGCGATTCCTGCCTCACGACTTTTGCTTTCCGCCTCACGCCTCACGCCTAACGCCTAACGCCTAACGGGCCGTGAGGGCGGCTTGAGCCGCGCCGCCAGCGCAGCGAGCGCCTGTCCGCGATGACTGATGCGGTTCTTTTCTTCCGGTTTCAATTCCGCGCCGGTCTTGTTCAACGCAGGGATCAGAAACAACGGATCGTAGCCAAAACCGCCGCTGCCGCGCGGCGTCTTGACGATCTCGCCCTGCCATTCGGCCTCGCACACGATCGGCTGCGGATCGTCGGCCCGGCGTGTGAGCACGATCACGCAATAATAATGCGCGCGGCGGTTCGTCTCGTGCGCAAGCAAGTCGAGCAGTTTCCGGTTGTTTCGCGCATCCTGGCCCGCGCGGCCGCCGGCGCCGTTGGCCGGCCCGGCGGCAAAGCGCGCGGAATACACGCCGGGCGCGCCGTTCAGCGCGTCGACACAGATGCCCGAATCGTCAGCCAGCGCCGGCAGGCCGGAATGCGCGCTCGCGTGGCGGGCCTTCGCGAGCGCGTTTTCGATAAAAGTGCAGTGCGGCTCTTCCGCCTCGCTGACGCCGAGCGTCGACTGCGCGACGATCTCGATGTCGAGCGGCGCGAGTATCGCGCCGATCTCATTCAGCTTGCCGACGTTGTTCGATGCTATGACTATTTTTTTCATCGACTCAAACTTAAATCTTGAACCGCTAAGGACGCGAGGGGAACCCAAGAGCAAGTTCAAAAACGGTTTAGATTTCCGTGGACGACATCGAACCGGCTTTTTATAGCCAGATCTGTTTGTCTTCTGCTTTTGATTTTCCTTTGCGCCCTTCGCGTCCTTTGCGGTGAAGCTTTTGACCTTTCAGGTTTTCAGCGCCGCTTTCTGCGCGGCGATCAACTGCTGGATTCCCTGCTGCGCGAGGTCGAGCATCGCATTCATCTCGGCGCGCGAGAACGGCGCGCCTTCCGCGGTGCCCTGCACTTCGATCAGGCCGCCGCTGCCCGTCATCACGACGTTCATGTCGGTATCGCAACCCGAATCTTCGGGATAGTCGAGATCGAGCACCGGCACGCCCTGGCAGACCCCGACCGACACTGCGGCCACCGAATCGCGTATCGGCGACGCGGCGAGCAATTGCTTGTCAAGTAAGTAGTTCACCGCGTCATGCACGGCGACGAACGCGCCCGTGATGCTCGCGGTGCGCGTGCCGCCGTCGGCCTGGATCACGTCGCAGTCGATTTGCAGCGTGCGCTCGCCAAGCGCCTTGAGGTCGACCACCGCGCGCAAGGCGCGGCCGATCAAGCGCTGGATTTCCTGCGTGCGGCCCGACTGTTTCCCGCGCGCGGCTTCGCGGTCGGAGCGCGTATTGGTGGCGCGCGGCAGCATGCCGTATTCGGCGGTGAGCCAGCCCTGCCCTTTGCCTTTCAGAAACGGCGGCACCTTGTCCTCGACGCTGACCGTGCACAGGACCTTGGTGTCGCCGGCTTCGATCAGCACCGATCCCTCGGCATGGCGCGTGTAGCGGCGGGTGATCCGGATGTTGCGCAACTCGTTTGCCTCTCGCTTGCTGGGCCGCATAATGTGCTATCTTTCCTGGCTGGAATCGGTCAAAAAACCGAGAATGCGATGAGTTAAAAAACCGGCCGGTACGCCGGATTCGCGTAGCCGCGTATTTTACCCCGCACTTACCTGACTTATCTTATAGCCCACCCATTTCACCCGCGACGGACCCAATGATCTACAGCATGACCGGATTTGCCAGCGCAACGCGCGAACTCTCGACAGCTGCGCTCAATGTGGAGCTGCGCTCGGTCAATCACCGCTACCTCGATTTGCAGTTCCGCCTGCCCGAGGAGTTGCGCGCGCTCGAAACCGGGCTGCGCGAGCTGATCGTGACCAGGCTCAACCGCGGCAAGGTCGAATGCCGGATCGGATTGAACGCGCTGCCCGCCGCGCAGAAATCGCTCGAACTCAACGCCGAGGTGCTGAAGCAATTGCGCGCGCTCTCCGAAAAACTGCGCCTGGCGTGGCCGAGCGTGCCGGGGCTTACCGCCGCCGACATTCTGCGCTGGCCCGGCATGCTCGGCGCCGAGCCGGAGTCGCTCGATGAAATGCGCGCCGCCTGTCATTCGGCGCTGGCGGAAGTTCTCGGCGAGTTCACCGCGTCGCGCGCACGCGAGGGCGAAAAACTGAAAGCCATCCTGCTCGAACGCGTGGCCACGATGGAGGAGCGCATCGCGACGGTGGCGCCGCGCATGCCCGAAGTGCTCGCCGCCTATCGCGAAAAACTCGCGCTGCGCCTGCACGAAGCGATGGCCGTGAACGACGACGAACGAATCCGCCAGGAAATCACGCTGTTCGCCAACCGCGTCGACGTCGACGAGGAATTGTCGCGGCTGACCGCGCACTTCAGCGAAATCAAGCGCATCCTCGACCAAGGCGGCGCGGCGGGCAAGCGGCTCGACTTCATGATGCAGGAATTGAACCGCGAGGCAAACACGCTCGGCTCGAAATCGGTCGACGCCGAAGTGACGAAGGTGGCGCTCGATCTGAAGCTCCTGATCGAGCAGATGCGCGAGCAAATCCAGAACATCGAGTGAAGGGGGAAGGGTGAAGCGTGAAGGGTTGAACCGTGCGCTCCGCGCACCACTTGCCGGTAAAAACGGGCTGGTCGCGCCATCCACGGACGCACGGAACCGCGCCGCTCAGTTCCCCTTCACCCTTCACCCTTCGCCCTTCCCCTGGCGTATCGCGAAACCATGAACGGCAACCTTTTCATCGTCTGCGCGCCATCCGGCGCCGGCAAAACCACTCTCGTTGCCGCGCTGCTCAAAGCCGATCCGGGTATCCGGCTGTCGGTCTCTTACACGACGCGCAAGCCGCGCGCGGGCGAGGTCGACGGCCGCGACTATCATTTCATCGACCAGCAGAAATTTCAGGGGATGGCCGCGAACGGCGAGTTTCTCGAAAGCGCGCTCGTCCACGGCAATTACTACGGCACGTCGCACTCCTGGATCGACGAACAGCGCACCGCCGGCGCCGACATCCTGCTCGAAATCGACTGGCAGGGCGCAGCACAGGTGCGCAGAATGATGCCCGACGCAATCGGTATTTTCGTGCTGCCGCCCTCGTTCGAGACGCTGGTCAGGCGCCTCAATACGCGCGCGCAGGACCCGCCCGACGTAATCTCCCGCCGGATCGCCGCCGCGCGCGCGGAAATCAGCCACGTAACCGAGTTTAACTATGTTATTATTAACGATAAATTCGACGAGGCGGTGCTGGACTTGGCGAGTGTAGTCCGCGCCCAGCGCCTGCTGGCGGCAAACCAGCTGGCCCGTCACAGCGACCTGATTAATCGTATGACTTAGCGCTGTTGCCGTGGAGATGCTGTCTCACCGGCCCGTAACCCACTTAAGGAAATCCGTCATGGCACGTATCACGGTAGAAGATTGTTTGAAAATCATTCCGAACCGCTTCGAACTCACGCTGGCGGCGACGTACCGCGCGCGCCAACTCGCGAACGGCGCGACCCCGATGATCGAAGGCAACCGCGACAAATCGACCGTAATCGCCTTGCGCGAACTCGCCGGCGGCCATTACGGGCTCGACATACTGAACAAGACCCCGACGACGTAATAAGCGCTTGAAGGATCGGGTGTGAAGCATGGCACCCGACGCCCCGCGCAACCCGCCCCGAACCCGGCCCTTCACCTCTCTCACTTGATCCCGCCGGTGCCATGCCCGAAGCCGCGACGCTGTTCAAGGAATGGTCCGGCTATCTCAAACCGGACGATATAGAGCGGGTCGAAACCGCTTATCACTTCAGCGAGGCGGCGCATAACGGCCAGTTCCGCGCCTCGGGCGAGCCGTACATCTCGCATCCGCTGGCGGTCGCCAACATCCTGGCGCAGCTGCATCTCGATTCGCAGGCGCTCTCCGCGGCGCTCCTGCACGATGTCGTCGAAGATACGGCGGTCACCAAGGCCGAGATCAGCAGGAAGTTCGGCAAGCCGGTAGCTGACCTGGTCGACGGCGTCTCGAAACTCGACCGCATCGAGTTCGAGACCCACGAGGAAGCGCAGGCCGAGAACTTCCGCAAGATGCTGCTCGCGATGGCGCGCGACGTGCGCGTGATCCTGATCAAGCTCGCCGACCGGCTGCACAACATGCGCACCCTCGACGCGGTGCCGGCGCCCAAGCGCAAGCGGATCGCGCGCGAAACGCTGGACATCTACGCGCCGATCGCCAACCGGCTGGGGCTCAACAGCATCTACCAGGAGCTCGAAGACCTCGCGTTCCGCTACCTCTATCCGGCGCGCTACCGCGTATTGTCGAAGGCGCTGAAAAGCGCGCGCGGCAACCGCCGCGAAGTCGTCGGCAAGGTCGACGACGCGATCATCAGGCGGCTGAAAAAGGACGGCATCGAAGCGACGGTGCACGGCCGCGAGAAACATCTCTACAGCATCTATCGCAAGATGCGCGAGAAGCACCTGTCGTTCGCCAAGGTGCACGACGTGTTCGGCTTCCGCATCATCGTCAAGGATGTGCCTTCATGCTATCTCGTGCTGGGCGCGCTGCATTCGCTCTACAAGCCGATCCCCGGCAAGTTCAAGGATTACATCGCGATTCCGAAGGCGAACGGCTACCAGTCGCTGCACACCACGCTGTTCGGCCCGTTCGGCAGCCCGATCGAAGCGCAGATCCGCACGCAGGAAATGCACAAGATCGCCGAAGCCGGCGTCGCGTCCCACTGGCTTTACAAGAGCACCGATGCGTCGCTCAACGAACTGCAGAAAAAAACCCACCAGTGGCTGCAAAGCCTGCTTGAAATCCAGTCGGGCACCGGCGATTCGACCGAGTTTCTCGAGCACCTGAAAGTCGATCTGTTTCCCGATGCGGTTTACGTCTTCACGCCGAAAGGCAAGATACTTTCGTTGCCGCGCGGCGCGACGGCGGTGGACTTTGCATACGCGGTGCACACCGACATCGGCAACCGCTGCGTGGCGGTCAAGATCAACGACGAGTTGATGCCGCTCAGGACCGAGCTCAAAAACGGCGAACGGGTCGAGATCATCACCGCCTCCCACGCCAAACCCAACCCGCTGTGGCTGAACTACGTGATCACGGCCAAAGCGCGCTCGCATATCCGCCACTTCCTGAAGTCGGTGCAGTCGCAGGAGTCCGCGCAACTGGGCGAGCGCCTGCTCAATCAGGCGTTAAGCGTGCTGCGAACCGGCATCGCCGAGATCAAGGAAACCCAGTGGGCGAAGCTGTTGAAGGATACCGGTGTCAAATCGCGGCAGGACATACTCGCCGACATCGGCCTGGGCAAGCGCCTCTCCGTGGTCGTTGCGCGGCAGTTGCTGTCGCTGGGCGATGCGACCGGCGAGGAGCGCCGCGAAGTCGGCCCCGTAATGATCCGCGGCTCGGAAGGCATGGCGGTGCAATTCGCGCAGTGTTGCAAGCCGATTCCCGGCGACCCGATCATCGGGCTCATCAGCAAGGGCCAGGGCATGGTGATCCATACCCACGACTGCCCGGTCATCGTCAAGACGCGCGCCGACCCCGGCAAGGTGATCGACGTCGAATGGGCGCCCGAGACCAAGAAGCTTTTCAACGTCAGCATCAATCTCGTCGCCATGAACCAGCGCGGCGTGCTCGCCAAAGTCGCCGCGGCGATTGCCGGCGCCGATTCGAACATCGACAACGTTACGGTGGATCCCGAGCAGGGCGATCAATATGCGACCATGCATTTCACGCTGCAGGTATTCAACCGCCTGCATCTCGCGCAAATCATGCGCGTGCTGCGCCGTTTGCCCGAAGTGATCCGCATCATGCGCGTCACGCATTGACGCGGCGAGATTATTTCCTGCGCTTGCAGATATCGGCGCCGTCCCGCCAGCCCTGCGCGTAATCCGCGTCGGCTTTGAAGCGCGATTCGTCGCGTTTCCTCGCTGCATCGACGCTCCCGCAACCGTCCGCATAGCCCGCGCGGAACGCCGGCGAATAGCCGGACAAATTAATCCCGGGTGCGGCCGCCGTGGGCGCGCGGGGCGCGGTGGTGGTCGCGGGTTGCCCGGCGCATCCTGCGAACAGCGCGGCAACGAACAGGATTGGAAAAATTCGCATGGTCGGTTCCCGCTTGTTACTTTAACGGCAATTCGAGCCGGCCGCAGCGCATGATTGCGCCGCTGGTGCGCTCGCCCGCAATTGAGATCAGCCCGCCTTGACGATGCGACCGTTCGCAATTTTGACGTTGTCTCCCACCGCAAAGGCCGGCGCGGACGATTGATAGGTCGTGCGGAAACTGCCGTCGTGCATGCGCACGCGCACCTTGTATTGCACCGACTTTTTCACGTGCTTCTCGATTTCGTTGCCGGCAAATGCGCCGCCGGCGGCACCGCCTATCGTCGCCAATGCATTGCCGTTGCCGTGCCCGATCTGGTTGCCGAGCAGCGCGCCGGTCACGCCACCGGCGATCAGGCCGAGTCCGTTCGTGCGGCCGGTGGCCTCGATCGGCGCAATCGACGCGACGACGCCGCAGTCCGGGCACGCCGGCGCCACGCCGCGGTCATCCCCGACGTGATTGTGGGCGACGCGTTCGGGATACTGCGCAGCCGCAACGCCCCGTTGTTGCGGCGAAGCGGCGTCACCCTGCTGTTGCGGCAGCGTTTTCTCGCCGGTCGACTCTGCGCGCGGCAACCACCCTGCAATGGCGGCGGCGCCCAGCGCGCTGAATATGATGACCGCGATGGCTGCTATGATCAGCAGCGGATACAACAAACCTTTCTGGTTGGGCGCTTTCATTCTCAATAAAGCAGCTTGCATGATGATGGTCCCCCGCAGGCGCCAACCTGCGGCGTCCGCTTAAGCCTGTGGATCGGTTCTGCACGAACCTCCTGCTATGCAGACATAGCGCAGCAACCATCATGCCAAACGCACTTTTTCCATACGGTTCATCGCGTTGCATCACCCGCTCCAATCCTGCGCGGCGACCATCCGTCGCCTCGGGACGACAGCCACCCGACGCGCCGTCGCGACAGATTGAATTCGTTCGGATTTTTCTGTCGCCGCGCAGCGACGACACTTGCCGCCGGCGTCAGGAGACCGCGGCTTTGAACGACGCCGGATCGAGCGCGTGCCGCTGCAGCAGTTTGTAGAACTCGGTTCGATTGCGCTGGGCGAGCTTGGCCGCCTGCGACACGTTGCCGGCGGTGATTTTCAGGAGGCGCACCAGGTATTCACGCTCGAATTGCTTGCGCGCCTGCTCGAATGACGCGAACTCGCTTTGCTGGTGCTGGATCGCCTGCTGGACCAGGGACGCCGGGATCAGCGCGGAATTGCACAGCGCGACCGAGCGCTCCACGACGTTGTAGAGCTGGCGCACGTTGCCCGGCCAGTTGGCGCTCACCAGAAGCTGCAGTGCGTCCGGTGCGATCCGCGTGATCGCCTTGTCGTATTTCCTGGCCAGCGTCGCGAGAAAGTGGTTGGCAAGCAATGGTATGTCTTCGCGCCGCTCGCCCAGCGCCGGTAAATTGAAGGCGACGACATTCAGGCGGTAATACAAATCCTCGCGAAAGCGTCCCTCCGCCATTTCGGTTTCGATCGTCCGGTGCGTCGCCGAGATCATGCGCACGTCGACGCCATAGCTTTGCGTCGAGCCGACCGGGCGCACCTCGCGCTCCTGCAGCACGCGCAATAGCTTGACTTGCAGCGGCAGCGCCAGATCGCCTATTTCGTCGAGAAAAAGCGTGCCGCGGTCGGCGGTCTGAAAGAGGCCCTTGTGGTCGCGCACGGCGCCGGTGAATGCGCCTTTGACGTGGCCGAAAAGTTCCGATTCGAGGAGCTGCTCGGGGATGGCGCCGCAGTTGATCGCGACAAACTCGCGGTCGCGGCGCGCGCTCGCATTGTGGATCGCCTGCGCGAGCAGTTCCTTGCCGGTGCCCGATTCTCCATAAATGAATACGCTCGCATCGCTCGCCGCGACCATGCGCGCTTTCGCGAGTATGTCTTCCATCACCGGATTGCACGTGATGATCGCCGAGCGCCATTCATCGCCGTCCGCCGCCGGCCGCATGCCGCCGCCCACCGCGAGCGCGCGCTCGACTTCTCCAAGCAGTTCCTGCGCGTCGAAAGGCTTGGTCAGATAGCCGAACACGCCGCGCTTGGTCGCCGCCACCGCATCCGGTATCGTGCCATGCGCGGTCAGGATGATCGACGGCAACGTCGGATACGTTTGGTGAATGGCGTCGAGCAGGGTCATGCCGTCCATTCCGCCCATCTTCAAGTCGGTCACCACGAGTTCGGGCCGCGCGACCGCGAGCTGGGCCAGCGCTTTTTCACCGCTGTCGACGGCGGTCACCTCATAACCGGCGGTCTTCAGACGGATCGCGAGCAGGCGCAACAAATCGGGATCGTCGTCCACCGCCAGGATTCTGCGTGCAGGCTCGCTCATAATAGCTACCTTCCCCGTTCTAGCATGCTCTTGTCGAGCGACATCAACGCATCGAGCTTCTGCTGGAGCCCCTGCGCGCGCCTCTGTTCCTGAATCTGCGCGCTCAACAGCGTCGCCAGAGCGCGAATTCCGGCGTCGGCGCTTTTGAGCAGAGGGTCGAGAAATTCCATCGCGCGCGCCTCGTCGCCCGGCGCCGCCGCGGGCGCGCTCAGCAATATTGCGTAGCGCATGCGCACGACATCCGTGCGCTCGCGCGCGTACAGCTTGCGCACAACTTCGACTTCCCTGGCGAACTCGGCGGCCGGCAGCTTGCGCACATGATCGAAGTACGCGAGCAGCGTCTCACTGTCGCTCACCGCCGGCCGCACCGGGTTCCTGGCCTGGGGTTCGACTGCGGCGACGGCCGGCTTGCCGGCCGCGGGCCCGTTCACGCGCGAGGTGCCACAGCCTGCGGCCAGCAACGCGATCGCCCCCGCCAGTACAAGCGCTTTTCCGTTCATGATGCGGCTCCGGCTTTCAAAGGAAGTTTTACGCGAAAATGCGAACCGGCGGCGCCCGCCTCGGCAATAATCTCGGCGCTGCCGCCATGCGCCATGACATATTCCTTCACGATCGACAGTCCAAGGCCGCTGCCTTTGACCGGACCCAGGCTTTCGACTCTGCCCTGGTAGAAAGGTTCGAACACGTGCGGCCGGTCCGCCGCCGCAATGCCCGGGCCCTGATCCGTCACGTCAACGACAAGCTCGCCGTTGCCGGCGCGCAGCGACATCGAAATTACGCCGCCCGGTGGTGAAAATTTAATTGCGTTTGACATCAAGTTGTCGATGATTACCCGTATTTTCGCGGCATCGCCGAGCATGATAACGCCGGCGTCGCGCGTCTCGAGTTTTAGATTTTTTGCCTGCAGCGGCAGCTTGTGGTCGCTGGCGACACCCGCCATGATCTGGCCGGGATTCAACGGCGCCACTTCGAGCTTGCGCAGCGGAATCGCGCCGTAGTCGAGCAGTTCCTCGATCAGTTTTTGCAGCTTGATACTGTTCTGGCGCAGGATTTCGGCGATCTCGCGCTGCCCCGCCGTCAAACTGCCGAGCACGTCGTCGGACAACAATTGCGCGCCTTCGCGCAAGGCCGTCAGCGGTGTCTTGAGCTCGTGCGAAATCTGCTGCAAAAACCGGGTCTTCTGCTGTTCGAGGTCGATCAACTGGCGCCGCATCCATTCGAGACGGTTGCCGAGGTACTCGAGATCGGCGGGACCGGAAACGGTGACCGGCGAATCGAATTTGCCGCCGCCGAGTTCCCTGATCGCCGCGTCGATCTGGCGGATCGGACGCGAAATGATGGCGGTGAAACCGAATACCAGGAAAATAACGACCGGAACCAGCGCGAGCGCCTGCCACAGCATGATGCGCCGCGCATCGCGCGCGGTCCTGCGCATTTCGTCGACTTCGCGATCGATCAGGCCGGCGCTCTTGGCCATGATCGACTGGGCGTGGTTCGCGAGTTCGCCGAACCGGCTCACCTGCGCCTGCAGCTTGGCGGGGTTGAGCCGCGTATCCGAGAGCGCATCGAAAATCTGCTGCTCGGTTGCGACGATCACGTCAAGGTCGGCACGCTGGCCGGCATCGAACGGCAACTCCGAAAATTGCGCGGTGGTTTCCTTGAACTGCGCCCGGCTGATTTCGTAAGCGGTGAGCAGGCCGCGATCGTTCAGGATGACGATCTGGCGTGCGCTGCGCTCCATGGTCGTTAACAGCTCGCTCAACCGGCGGCTGCTTTGGGTCGCCCTGACCGCCTCGTACACTGCGGTCTCGCTGCGATTGGCCAGTTGATCGACGGCTATCGCGCTCGTGATCAGCGCGACGATGAGCGGCAACGCCACCAGTGAAAACCCCACCACCAGCAGCTTCAGGAAAGATCGGGGATATCGCATCAGCATAGGTTACAGGCACTCGATGCGCGCAGACAACCCGCGCCGGACTTTGCAGCCGCGCCCATGCCGTATTCATTCAACAGCAGGCCGTTGCGACGCCCGGACGGGGCGCTGCCGGCGCGAAAATTATCTTGCGAAATCCCGCCGGTTCGGTTCGCCAATTGCCGCGGTTACACGCGATGACTGGCCACGATGATGCCGCTTTTGACCTCTTCCACGCCCCGCACGTCCCGGGCAATCCGCTCGGCCATCGCGCGGCGCTCGAACGTGTCGACTTCGCCGTATAACGTCACGACACCGTCCAGCACGCCCGCGTCGAGTGCAAACGGCCTCAATCCCGGCTCCGCCACCAGCGCGCTTTTGACTTTGATCAACAGTGCGATGTCGCGGTCAGGCCGGCGCTCGCCGACCACGGCACGCGCATCGCCGTTGTTCCAGCCATGCATCGCCGCTGTTGCGTAGAGATCGCCGGAATCGAGCGCGGCCGCGCCGTCGATGTTCATGTCCTTGCCGCAGGCGGCGAGCAGCAAACCCGTCGCGAGCAAACCGAATGTCGTGCGCAAGACCAAACCTCGTTTGTGTATATGCATGGCTTCCCCCCTTCGATTGAGCGATTTCGATGAAAGCAGACACGTAATGACTAACCGCATAACCCGCTGGCGTAAGTTGCGGTGCGATTGACTCCGCAATCGACCAGCAACTGCGCGGTATCCGGCGTCTCCGCGGCGCAGGCATTGTGCATGACGTCGACTATCCTCAGGCTTGCAATCTCTATGCACAGGACGTCGCCGCCCGCCAGCAGCCGTTGATACCCCGCGTCCAGCGTACTCAGTTTGCATTCCAGCTGCGGCGGCAGCGTGACCTCGTACAGCGAAGCCGGCAATCTGCCGCCGACGATCCACCGCCTGCTCGACCGCCAAGACATTTCCGGTCCGGCAACGCCGGCGCGCGCGCAACGC
>CAZEAX010000038.1:0-18656 GCA_964510405.1 uncultured Streptomyces sp.
GAAACCTCGGGCGCGGAAGTTTCGCGCCAGGGTGTGCAGCGCGACCTGTTGCCGTTGGTGGAAGGCACCACCGTGTCGACCAAGTACGGGATGATCAAGACCGACCACATTCTGTTCATCGCGAGCGGCGCCTTCCATCTGGCGAAACCGTCCGACCTGATACCCGAATTGCAGGGGCGTTTTCCGATCCGTGTCGAACTCGCCAGCCTGTCGGTGACCGATTTCGAGCAGATCCTGACCAACACCGACGCGTGCCTGACGCGGCAGTACGAAGCGCTGCTCGCCACCGAGGGTGTGAAGATCGAATTTCAGCCGACCGCCATCAAGCGGCTGGCCGAGATCGCATGGCAAGTCAACGAGAAGACGGAAAACATCGGCGCGCGCCGGCTCTATACCGTGATGGAAAAGCTGCTCGAGGAAATTTCATACGACGCGGCCAAACACGCGGGTGAGGCGATCGGCATCGACGCAGCCTATGTCGATATCCGGCTGAAGGGCCTCGCGCAAAGCGAGGATTTGGCGCGCTACGTGCTTTAACCGGCGTAACGGATCACGCGGCTAGCGCGTCAGCACTATCGCCTTGATGCCCAGCGCCTGACTGATGCGGTCCGCGGTGGCGCGCGCATCGGCCTGGTTTGCATAAGGCCCCGCGTGCACGCGGTAGAGCCCGTCTTTCGGATAAACGTGCAGCGCCGGCGCCAGCCAGTCGACTTGCGACTTGAGCCGCGCAAGGTAGCTTTCCGCGTTGCCCTGCGAACCGAATGCGCCGAGTTGCAGAAACAGGCCCTTTTGCTCGGAAGTCACCGCGACGATCGGCGTAGCTGCGTCTGCCGCGATGACTGGCGGCGTAACCGTAGCGGCGTTGACGGTCGGGGCCACCGGCTCGGCCGGTAGTGGCGTGGCTACCGGAACTGTCGGTGGCGGCAGGGGTATCGCTACAGTCGAAGACGGCGTAGCCGTTGTCGGAACGCGTGCGGGCGCTACTGCCAGTGTAGGCGCGGTCGGCGTGCCGGCGTCGGGAATGATCGTCTCGACCTCGACCATCGCTTTGCCGCCGCCCAGCACACCGAGCTTATAGGCGGCCGTGTACGACAGATCGATCAGGCGGTCGGAGTGAAAAGGCCCGCGATCGTTGATGCGAACCACGACCGATTTGTTGGTGGAGAGATTGGTCACGCGTGCGAAGCTCGGGATCGGCAATATGGGGTGCGCCGCGGTCATGCCGTACATATCGTAGATTTCGCCCGACGAAGTTTGCTGGCCGTGATAGCGCCGGCCGTACCAGCTCGCAATGCCGCGCGCTTTGTAGGGTGCGAGTTGCGTCATCGGCGTGTAGCTCTGTCCCATCACTGCATACGGGCGCATCGCGCCGCGTGCCAGCGGTTCGAGTTTAGGCACCGCATCGGGAACCTGGTCCAGATTGGGCGGTGGATTGTCGCCGGGCCCGTCGTTCAAATAGTAACCGCCGCCTTTCGGCGTGGGTGGTTTGACCGGCGCCGGCGTGCCGTCGGGCGCCCGCGCGACCGGCGATGGCGTTTCGCGCGTGCTCATGGTGCCGCAGGCGGCGAGGGCCAGGCAAAGGATGAGTGGCCCAAGGCAACGTAGGCCTGAAGGATGAAGGATGAAATGTGAAAGCAACGGCGACGCCGGTTTTCGCGACGCGGCTTTCTTCATCCTTGGTTTCATGTCTGCACCAGTTTTTTATGCGTCCCTATGCTCATCAGTATGCCGAGCCCGAGGCAGATCGTGACGAGCGAAGTGCCGCCGTAACTCACGAGCGGCAGAGGCACGCCGACGACGGGCAGAATGCCGCTGACCATGCCCATGTTGACGAACGCGTACGTGAAGAACGTGAGCGTGATGGCGCCGGCAAAAAGCCGCGTGAACAAGGTCGGCGCATTCGCGGTAATCACGACGCCGCGCCCGATTACGAGGAGGAACAGGACCAGCAGCAGCATATTGCCGAACAGGCCGAATTCCTCCGAGAACACCGCGAAGATGAAATCGGTCGTGCGCTCGGGGATGAAATCGAGGTGTGTTTGCGTGCCTTGCAGCCAGCCTTTGCCGACTATGCCGCCCGAGCCGACCGCAATGGTCGATTGTATGGTGTGATAGCCGGCGCCCAGGGGGTCTTGCGTCGGATCGATCAGTGTCAATATGCGCTGGCGCTGGTAGTCGTGCATCATCCCCCACACGAACGGCATGCAGGCGGCGGCGCCGATGCCGAGTCCCAATATGATCCGCCACGACAGTCCCGCGAGAAACAGCACATAAGCGCCGGCGGCGGAAATCAGCAGCGCGGTCCCCAGGTCGGGCTGGCGCACGATCAGCCCGATCGGCACGATCAGGAGCACGACTGCAACGATGTAATTCTTAAGCTTGAGGGTTGCTTCATAGCGGTCGAAATACCAGGCGAGCATCAGCGGCACCGCGATTTTCATGAGTTCGGACGGCTGGATGCGCGTGACTCCGATGTAGAGCCAGCGTCGCGCACCGTTGACGATGTCGCCAAACAGCGCAACGCATACCAGCAGCAGCACGCCGAGCACGTATAGCGGCAGCGCGATGCGCATCAGGTAGTGCGGCGGCACGTTTGCAAATGCATACATAATGCCGAGTGCCACCAGAATATTGGCGACCTGGCTCGAGATGCGCGGGACGCTCTGGTTGGAGCCGCTGAAAATGGTGACGAGCCCCACCCCCATCAACAGCAACAACGCGACCAGCAGCTGGTTGTCGATATGCGCGGTCAGGATCCGTGTGATGCGTCTAATCACGGCCGGCCTCGTCGTCGTCGGGTTTGACCGGCGTCGGTTGTTTGCCGAGCAGATAGTAATCGAACACCTGGCGCGCGATGGGTGCGGCGGCGCGCGCGCCGAACCCGGCGTTTTCGACCAGCACGGCGATTGCCAGCTTCGGCTTGTCGGCCGGCGCATACGCGATGAACAGCGCGTGGTCGCGATGCCGTTCCGCCACGCGGCTTTCGACATACTTCTCGCCCTGTTTGATCGCCACCACCTGCGCGGTCCCCGTCTTGCCGGCGCTCACGTAGGGCGCGCCGGCAAATGCGCGCGCGCCGGTCCCCTCTTTGTTGACGCCGACCAGCGCGTTCTTGACGATCGCGAGGTACTCGGGTTTGAGGTCTATTGTGCGCGCCGGCTGGGGTTCGACCACCGTGCGCTTGCGGGTGACGATGTCTTCGACGTAGTTGACGATATGCGGTTTGTACATCACGCCGTCATTCGCGAGGGTGGCGATCGCCTGCGCGAGTTGCAGCGGCGTGTAGGAGTTGTAGCCCTGGCCGATGCCGACGCTGATGGTTTCGCCCGCGTACCATTTCTGCCGGAAACGGTCCATTTTCCATTTTTGCGACGGCAGGATGCCCCGCGATTCGCCGGTGATATCGATGTCGGTGCGGCTGCCGAAACCGAATTGCTGCATGAACGTGGAAATGTTGTCGATGCCCAGATCGTTGGCGAGCATGTAGTAGTACGTATCGCACGACACGACGAGCGATTTGTACATGTCCACCATGCCGTGGCCGCCGACCTTGTCGTCGCGGAAGAAGTGGCCGCCGAAATTGAATCCGCCGGGATCGCTGATTGTCTGCTCGGGTCGCCGCTTGCCGTAAGTCAGCGCCGCAAGTGCCATATACGGTTTGAACGTAGAGCCCGGAGGATAAGTACCGGCGAGCGCGCGGTTCACCATCGGCCGGTCGATCGATTCGTTGAGTTCCTTCCAGTTCTGCGGATCGATGCCGTCCACGAACAGGTTCGGATCGAATCCGGGTTTGGAGACGAACGCCAGCACCCCGCCGGTGTTCGGGTCGATGGCGACGAGCGCGCCGCGGTATTCGCCGAATGCGCGATAGACCACTTCCTGCAACCCGGCATCGAGATTCAGCACGAGATTGTTGCCGGAAACCGGCGCCGAGCGCGAGAGCGTACGCACGGCGCGGCCGCCTGCATCGACTTCGACTTCTTCGACGCCGGTGGTGCCGTGCAGGTTTGTCTCATAGCTCTGCTCGAGCCCGACCTTGCCGATGTAGTCGGTACCGCGATAATTGGCATCGAGACCCTTCTCCTCGAGTTGCTCGATTTCATGCGGGTTGATGCGCCCGATGTGGCCGACCACGTGCGAAAACAATTCGCCCTGGGGATACTGACGAAAGAGGCGCGCGTTGATCTCGACGCCGGGGAAGCGGTAGCGGTTGGCAGCGAAGCGTGCGATTTCCTCGTCCGAGAGGCGGTTGCGGATCGGCAGGCTCTCGAAACTTTTGCTTTCTTCGATCAGCTTGCGGAAGCGCCGCCGGTCTTTTGCCGTGATTTCGACCACGGTTGCGAGATCGTCGATCAAGGCCTCGACGTCCTCGACTTTGCGCGGCGTGATTTCGAGCGTGTAAGCGGAATAGTTGTTGGCGAGCAGCACGCCGTTGCGGTCGACGATGATGCCGCGGCTGGGCACGATCGGCACGATCGAGATGCGGTTGGCCTCGGCGAGCGTCGTGTAGTAATCGTGCTTCACCACCTGCAGGTAAAAGAAGCGCACGAACAGCAGGAAAAACATGAACAGCACGAAACCCGACGCAATCGCCAGCCGCACGCGAAAGTGATATATCTCGAGCCGCGAATTCCTGAGCTCGACGCCGGGGTTGATCGTCAGTTCAGACACGGTCGGGATCGGGCGCCGGCCGCTGCGGCAGTTTAAACAGGTAAGTAAGCACGGGCCACAGCGCCGCTGCGGTGAGGCTGCCTGCGAAATAGCGCAAGCCTGGAAAGCCGGCGCCCGCGAACATGCGTACGCCCAGCACTATGACGTCGTTCAGCAGGAGCAACACCACCACGTGCAGGATCTGGTCGCGCATGGTGAACATCAGCACGCGGCGGTGCAGGACGATGCCCGCGAACGCGAGCACCGAGTACGCGAGCGCATGCTGGCCGAACAGGCTGCCTTCGGCGACATCCATCATGAGGCCCAGCAGCCAGGCAGAGGTGAAGCCCACCTTGCGGGGCTGCTGTATGCACCAATACAGCACGACCAGTGCGACAAAGTCCGGTTTCACGTACACCCACCAGCCCGACCACGGCAGCAGGTTGACGAGCAGCGCCGCGATAAATGTGAATACGATGAAGCCGGTCCTGACCGGCAGCAGAATTTCGTGCAGCGACGTGTCGCGCGCCTGCATCAGCGCTCCCTGCGCGATTTTTTCGCGCGCGGTGTCTTGGGTTCCTCGACAGGCCGTTCCGGCAGCTTGTTTTCCCAATTCAGCACCAGTATCTGGCTATGGCTGGTAACGCCGGCGAGCGGTTTGCACGTGATAGTGGCAAAGAGGTAGGCCGCGTTGCGCTCCACGTTGGATACCTCCGCCACGGGCAGTCCGGGCGGATAGACTCCGTCGATGCCCGACGTCACGAGCTGGTCGCCGTTCTGAAAATCCGCGTTCAGCGGGATGAATTTCAATTCGAGCTGGCCGTCGTTGCCGGTGCCGCCGAGTACGGCGCGCAGCCCGTTGCGCAGATTTTGCACCGGCACGGTTTGCTCCTTGTCCGTAATGAGGGTGACTTCGGACAGCCACGGATAAATACGCGTCACCTGACCGACGACGCCGATCTGGTCGATGACCGGCTGGCCCGGCTTCACGCCGTGCTGCTGGCCTTTGTCGATGACTATTTTGCGCGTAAAGAGGTCGCGGCCCGCATAGAGAACTTCGGCGAAGAGGGTGCTCTCTGGAAAACGCTGCCGCGCCGCCAGCAGGTCGCGCAAGTGCGCGTTTTCCGCCGCCAATGCCGCGTATTTTCTGAGCATGACAGCGTCATTGAGGCTTTGCGCGGTAAGTTTTGCATTTTCGGTACGCAGCGAGCTTTGCGTGACGAAAAACTCGCCGAGCGTGCCGAGCAATGCACGCGGGGCGGTGGCGAGCCGCTGCAGCGGGTAAACGATCACGGAGACGACTTTGCGTATCCCCTCGAGATAGCCGTAGCGGGCGTCCAAAATCAAGAGCGCGATCGACAACAGGGAGCACAGCAAAAGGCGGACTAGGGGAGTGGGACCGCGTTTGAAAAACGGCGGCGGCGAATGTTCCATTACCGGGGCGGCGTGAAGCGGGTGGCGGTGCGGGCGTCAGTGCGGTAGGTCGTGGTCGCCGCGCTCTTCACGCCTCACCCCTTGCGCGGATCAGTCATCAGTGAAGATGCTGCCGAGTTTTTCCATTTTCTCGAGCGCCATGCCGGAGCCGCGCACGACGCAGGTCAGCGGATCTTCCGCGACGATCACGGGCAGGCCGGTTTCCTCCATCAGCAGGCGGTCGATGTCGCGCAGGAGGGCGCCGCCGCCGGTCAGGACCATGCCTTTTTCCGCGATGTCTGCCGCGAGTTCGGGCGGGGTCTGCTCGAGCGCGGATTTGACGGCGGAAACGATGCTGTTGAGCGGCTCGGTCAGCGCCTCGAGAATTTCGTTCGATGAAATGGTGAAGCTGCGCGGTATGCCCTCGGCGAGATTGCGTCCCTTGACTTCCTTTTCGCGCACTTCCGAACCGGGAAACGCCGAGCCGATTTCCTTCTTGATCTGTTCGGCGGTGGTTTCGCCGATCAGCATCCCGTAGTTGCGGCGGATGTAGTTGATGATCGCTTCGTCGAACTTGTCGCCGCCGACGCGCACCGAGCCTTTGTAAACAAGGCCGCCGAGCGAAATCACGCCGACTTCGGTGGTGCCGCCGCCGATGTCGACCACCATCGAGCCGGTCGCCTCGCCGACCGGCAGGTCGGCGCCGATCGCGGCAGCCATCGGTTCTTCGATCAGGTAAACGCGCGATGCACCCGCCCCGATCGCGGATTCGCGGATCGCGCGGCGTTCCACCTGCGTGGAACCGCATGGCACGCAAATGATGATGCGGGGGCTGGGCGAGAACAACCGCGAATCGTGCACCTTCTTGATGAAGTGCTTCAACATTTGTTCGGTTACGGTGAAGTCGGCGATCACGCCGTCCTTCATCGGACGTATCGCGGTGATATTGCCGGGCGTGCGGCCCAGCATCTGCTTGGCGGCGAGACCGACTTCCTGAATGACTTTCTTGCCGTTGGGACCGCCTTCCTGCCGGATCGCGACCACCGACGGTTCGTCGAGCACGATCCCTTTTCCGCGCACATAGATGAGGGTGTTGGCCGTACCGAGATCGATCGCCAGGTCGTTGTTGAAGTAGCCGCTCAAAAAACCGAACATAACTGGTTCCGAAGAAAGGAAAAAATGCTCTAAATTAGCGTTGTATAATACCTGATTACGAGTGATTTTTTAAGCAAAAAAGCACGCTGCCCATGGCCCTCACGCTGGACGACGTAAAGCGCATCGCGCAACTGGCCCGGATCGAAGTCGCGCAGGACGAGGCGGGCGAGGTGCTCGACCGCATGACCGGAATTTTCCGCTTGATCGAAGAGATGCAGGCCGTCGACACCACGGGTGTCGACCCGATGTCGCACGCGCAGGACGTGATGCTGCGGCTGCGCGACGACACGGTGACCGAGAGCGATCAGCACGCGTTGTTCCAATCCATTGCGCCGCAAGTCGAGGCGGACCTTTACCTGGTGCCCAAGGTCATCGAGTGACCCGGCGCGGGCGGGACGCAACCGCCTCGCGCAACCTCCGAGACTTGCCGATTTCATGCTGAACCTGACGCTTAAACAACTGGCCGCCGAGCTTGCCGCGAAACGCGTGTCCAGTGTCGAGGTCACCCAGTATTTTTTGAAGAGAATCAATGGGGTGGGCAAAGCGCTCAATGCGTTTATCAGCGTCGATGACGAGCGCAGCCTTACCGCTGCGCGCGCCGCCGACGAGCTGCGGGCAAAAGGTTTGGCCGGCCCGTTGACGGGCATTCCGGTCGCGCACAAAGATATTTTCTGCGCGAAAGGCTGGCTTACGACATGTGCGTCGAAAATCCTGTCGAATTTTGTCGCGCCTTACGATGCGCATGCGATCGAGCTCTTCAATCGCGCGGGTGCGGTGATCGCGGGCAAGACCAATATGGACGAATTCGCGATGGGTTCGTCGAACGAGACCTCGTACTACGGGCCGGTCAAGAATCCGTGGGACGCCGCCGCGGTTCCGGGCGGCAGTTCGGGAGGCTCCGCGGCCGCCGTTGCGGCTCGCCTGGTGCCGGTGGCGACCGGCACCGACACCGGCGGTTCGATCCGCCAGCCTGCGGCACTCTCCGGCGTCTGCGGCCTGAAGCCCACGTATGGCGTGGTATCGCGTTACGGCATGATCGCTTTCGCGTCTAGCCTCGATCAGGCGGGTCCATTCGCGAAAACCAGCGAAGACCTTGCGCTGATGATGAATGTGATGGCCGGCTTCGATGCGCGCGATTCGACGAGCCTCGAACGCCCAACCGAAGACTACACGCGCGATCTCGCCAAATCCGTGCGCGGCCTGCGCATCGGATTGCCGGTGGAGTTTTTCGCCCGGGGCATGGCGCCGGACGTCGCAAAAGAGGTCGATCAGGCGGTCGCCGAATTCAGGAAGCTCGGCTGCGAGACGGTCGAAGTGTCATTGCCCAATATGAAGCTGTCGGTGCCGGTGTACTACGTGCTGGCGCCAGCGGAAGCATCGAGCAATTTGTCGCGGTTCGATGGCGTGCGCTACGGTTATCGCGCGCCGGAGTACACCGATCTTGCCGACATGTACAAGAAGTCGCGTGCGCAGGGATTCGGCGCCGAGGTGAAACGCCGCATCCTGATCGGGACCTACGTGCTTTCGCACGGCTACTACGATGCCTATTATCTGAAGGCACAGCGGCTGCGTCGCCTGATTGCGCAGGATTTCGTCGAGGCGTTCAAGAAATGCGACGTAATCATGGGACCGACCGCGCCGACGACCGCGTTCAATATCGGTGAGAAGGCCGGCGATCCTGTGCAGATGTACCTGTCCGACATTTACACGATCGCGGTGAATCTCGCGGGGCTGCCGGGGATGTCGATACCCGCGGGCTTCGGCGACAAAAGCCGCCCCGTCGGTTTGCAGATCATCGGCAATTATTTCGACGAAGCCCGCATGCTGAACGTCGCGCATCAGTACCAGCAGGCGAGCGACTGGCATATGCGCATGCCGCAGGGGATCGAATGAAGTGGGAAGTCGTCATCGGGCTGGAAACGCACGCGCAGTTGTCGACGTGTTCGAAGATATTTTCCGGCGCGTCCACGGCATTCGGCGCGAGCCCAAATTCGCAGGCGAGCGCGGTCGACATCGCGCTGCCCGGCGTGCTGCCGGTGCTGAACCGCGGCGCGGTCGAGCGCGCGATCCGCTTCGGACTCGCCGTTGGTGCCACCATCAGCCCGCGTTCGATTTTCGCGCGCAAGAATTATTTTTATCCCGACCTGCCCAAGGGCTACCAGATCAGCCAGTACGAGCTGCCGGTCGTGCAGGGCGGCGCTCTGACGATCATGGTCGGCGACGTCGAGAAGACTGTGAAGCTGACGCGTGCGCATCTCGAAGAGGACGCCGGCAAGTCACTTCACGAGGATTTCCACGGCATGAGCGGCATCGATCTCAACCGCGCCGGCACGCCGCTCCTGGAAATCGTCACCGAGCCCGACATGACGAGCGCCGAGGAAGCTGTTGCTTACGCGAAGGCGCTGCACGCACTGGTGCAATGGATCGGCATTTGCGATGGCAACATGCAGGAAGGCAGTTTCCGCTGCGACGCCAACGTGTCGGTGCGGCGCCCCGGTGAACCGCTCGGCACGCGCTGCGAGATCAAGAACCTCAACTCGTTCCGTTTCATGGAGCAGGCGATCAAATACGAGGTGCGGCGCCAAACCGAGTTGATCGAGGACGGCGGCAAGGTTCTGCAGGAGACGCGGCTTTACGATCCGGACAAGGACGAGACGCGGTCGATGCGTTCGAAGGAAGACGCGATGGATTATCGTTATTTTCCCGATCCCGATCTGCTCCCGCTGGAGGTGTCTGAAAAGTGGATCGCGCAGGTCAAAGCCACGATGCCCGAGTTGCCTAAAGAGCAGCAAAAAAAGTTTGTTGCGTACGGCATCCCAGTGAAGCAGGCGAATATGTTGACGGCAAATCGTGAGACATCGACGTTTGCATTGACAACCTTCGCGGGCGCACCGGCCGAAAATGTGCCGATGCTTGCAAACTGGATTGTGGGGCCGCTAAACGCCAAGCTGAATCAGGAAAATGTTTTGATTTCGCAATGCAAAGTAACTCCTGACTTACTGCGAACACTATCGATGCGTGTTGCGGATGGAACAATATCCAATTCGGCGGCAACCGGGACGGTGTTGGCTGCCATGTGGGCAGGCGAGGGTGATCCCGATGCGATCATCGAAAAACGCGGTCTCAAGCAGATTTCCGACAGCGGAGAGATCGGGAAAATCGTCGACCAAGTGCTCGCCGCCAACGCGCAGCAGGTCGCCGACTACAAGAGCGGCAAGGAAAAGGCTTTCAACTCGTTGGTCGGCCAGATCATGAAGGCGTCAAAAGGCAAAGCCAATCCGGCGCAGGTCAACGCGCTGCTCAAGCAAAAGCTCGGCGCGCGCTAGAGAAAACCTATTTCTTGGGAGCTGCTGCGCTGGGCGCGGCCGGGCCCGTCAGTTCGATGAAGCGCTTTTTCATGTCGTCGTACTGCTGGTTCAGGTCGGCGATGTCTTTTTTCTTCTGCGCGATTTGCGCCTGAATTTTGGCTTTGGACGCCTCGGAGCGATCGAAATCGTCCTGGATAGGTGTGGGCACCGGTTTGTTCTCTTTCTTGAATTGCTCCATGCGACTGCGCGCGTCGGCCTGGCGGTCGTTGGCGTTTTTCAGGTTGGTTTGTTGCGCTTCAATGTTCGACTCGATCAACTGGATGTCGCGATTGCGCTTCAAATCGATTTCCTTGGCAGTGGTAAAGGTGTCGAGCAGCGCCTTGTCCTTGCGTTTTTGCTCGGCCGCCAGCTGGTTTTCCGCAGCCTTGCGATCGGCCTCGGCCTGCAGCGCCTTTTTCTGCTCGGGGGTCAACGCTGGATCCGACGCGTTGACCGTCACACCGCGCTTGTTGAGTTCCTTGGTCGCGTTGTCCTGATACTCGGGCGGCACTTTATCGCCGCAACCGACGGTTTTGCCCGCCTTGTCCTTCCAGCAGACGATTTTGCCCGTTTGTGCCTGCGCCTGAAACGACCCAATGGCGAAGACGAGTGCAATCAGCGATACCGCTCGTAGGCTATGCATTTGCTGTAACTCCGTATTGTTCCCGATACTTTTTAACCGCCGTCAGATTGGCGGACATTTTGCCGTCCGATTGCAGATAAATCACCACATCGTCCAGCCTGGCTATGCTGATCACCGGCATGCCGTAATAACGCTCGACTTCCTGAACCGCTGACAATTCGCCCGTGCCGCGCTCCATCCGGTCAAGCGCGATCGCCACTCCGCACGGGACGGCTTGCGCGGCTTTGATGATCTCGACGGATTGGCGCACTGATGTGCCGGCCGAGATCACGTCGTCGATGATCAGCACGCGGCCCGCGAGCGGTGCGCCGACGATGAAGCCGCCTTCGCCGTGATCTTTTTCTTCCTTGCGGTTGAAGCTGTAGCGCACGTTGCGCCCTGCGTCCGCGAGCGCCATGGCCACCGCGGCGACCAGCGGGATACCTTTGTATGCGGGACCGAACAGCATGTCGAATCCGACGCCGGACGCGAGTATCGCTTTGGCGTAAAATTGCGCGAGTTGCTTGAGCGACTGGCCGTCGAAAAACAGGCCGGCATCGAAAAAGTACGGCGACAGGCGGCCGGCCTTGGTTTTGAATTCGCCAAAATTAAGCACTTTTTTCGCCACCACGAACCGGATGAATTCGTGTCTGAAATTGTCTGGCATGAATTTTCCGCGAGAACCCGAAACACAGCCAAAACATTATGTTACGCGTAATCACCCTGAACCTCAACGGCATCCGTTCCGCCACCTCCAAAGGATTCCTGCGCTGGCTTGCGCGCCAGAAGGCCGACATTGTCTGCGTGCAGGAATTGAAAGCGCAGGCGGCGGACATGACTGCAGAAATGCTCGCGCCGAACGGTTTTCACGGGTTTTTTCACTACGCCGAGAAAAAAGGCTATAGCGGCGTCGGACTTTATTCGAAGCAAAAGCCCGACCGCGTAAGCGAAGGCATCGGCGTGCGCGAGTTTGACGCGGAAGGACGCTACGTGCGCGCGGATTTCGGCAAGCTTTCGGTGATATCGGTGTACCTGCCGTCGGGGTCGAGCGGCGAGCACCGCCAGCAGTCGAAATTTCGCTTCATGGCCGAGTTTTACCCTTACCTCGCGCAACTCGCGCGCGAGGGGCGCGAATTTATCGTGTGCGGTGACTGGAACATCGCACACAAGGAAATCGACCTCAAGAACTGGCGCGGCAACCGCAAGAATTCCGGATTTCTGCCCGAGGAGCGCGAGTGGCTTACGCGCATTTTCGACGAGCTCAAGTTTGCCGACGTGTTCCGCCGCATCGATCAGCGCGCGGAACAATACACGTGGTGGTCGAACCGCGGCCAGGCGTGGGCGAAGAATGTCGGATGGCGGATCGATTACCAGATTGCAACCCCGGAAATCGCGGCGTGCGCGCGCAAGGTCAAAATTTATATTGAGAACCGCTATTCGGATCACGCGCCGTTGACGATCGACTACGACTATTCGCTATGAAGACCGGCCCCGCCGAGGCAACTATAGGCTTGCGATTGGCTGCTGAAATCGGCATGCCGCTTGCCGACGTCGATACGCCCTGCCTGATGCTCGAGCTCGATGCGTTCGAGCGCAATATGCAGCGGCTGCCCGATTCAATACGCGGCAGGAACATACGCTTGCGGCCGCACGCTAAGAGCCACAAATGTCCGGAGATTGCATTGCGCCAGATCGCGCTCGGCGCGGCCGGCGTGTGTGTGCAGAAAGTCAGCGAAGCTTCGATGCTCGTCGCCGGAGGTGTCAAAGACGTGTTGGTCGCCAACGAAGTCGTCGGCGCGCCCAAGGTGAAACTGCTGGCCGAGCTCAATCAGCGCGCCCACGTTGCGGTGTGCGCCGATGACGCGGGTAACGTCGCGGCGCTCGATGCAGCGGCGCGCGCGGGTGGCGTCACGCTCGACGTGCTGGTCGAAATCGATGTTGGCGCCGGCAGATGCGGCGCGCAACCGGGCGCTCCGGCCGTGGTACTCGCGAAGCAGATCGCCGCCTGCCGCAATCTGCGATTCGCCGGGCTGCAGGCGTATCAGGGCTCCGCGCAACATATTCGCAAAGTCGACGAGCGGCGCGAAGCCATCATGCGCGCGGTCGAACATGTGCGCTTGACGACGCGCTTGCTGAACGAGGCCGGCATCCCGTGCAATTACGTGACCGGCGCCGGCACCGGCAGTTATATGTTCGAAGCGGCAAGCAGCGTCTATCACGAGCTGCAGGCAGGTTCGTACATATTTATGGATGCCGACTACGCGAAGAACGAGTGGACCGAGAGCGGCATCCCGCAGTTCGAGCACAGTCTCTTTGTGTGGGCGACGGTGATGAGCGCGCCTGCGTCCAACCGCGTGGTCGTCGATGCGGGGCTGAAGGCCTCGAGCATCGATTCCGGAATGCCGAGGGTGGCCGATTACGCCGACGTGGAATACGTGAAAGCCTCGGACGAGCACGGCGTCCTGCAGATTTCAGGCGCGACTCGCTTTGCGGTGGGCGACAAGCTGAAGCTCATTCCCGGGCATTGCGATCCGACGGTCAACCTCTACGACTATTACGTATGCATGCGCAACGGCCGCGTGGAGGCGTTGTGGCCGATCACCGCGCGCGGCGCGTTGCTGTAATCCGCGGTACGCGAGCGCGGCGCCGGCGCCGGCGCTCAGAACGGATTGATCGTCTTCTTCTTGGTGTAATGCATGTAACCGATGCTCGCGCCGGCGCGCAGGCCCACGCCGAGCCGGATGGGTGCCAAGATGATCTTGTCGCGCTGCTGGTAATTGATGCCGGCCCCGCCTACGTAGTACAGGCTGCCGTCCACCGCCGGGAACCGCATGAAGATTTTTTCGGTGTTGGGCAGGTGGTAGACAAGCACGAAAACCTTCGATGCGTTGGCACCGAGGTCGAATCCGATCGACGGTCCCGACCAGTAGACTTTCCTGGTCGGACCCGATTTCATTTGCAGCGTGCCGTTGCCGTAACGCAGGCCCACGGTGATCGCGCCGCCCGCCTCCTCGCCCTTGATGTAGCCGTTGGGCCGGCCATGATCCTTGAACGCTTTCTCGATGACCTTCGCCAGACCTTCAGTGGTCGAGCCGAAAAAATCGGCCGCGTCTTTGAGGATCGAATCCTGGTCGTAGGTGTCCTTGTCCGCGTCTTTCCTGGGCGCGTCGGCGGCGAATGCCGGCAGCACGGCCAGCAATACCGCCAGCAGAACCGATTGCCAAATTACTTTGGGTCGCAACGTCCTGCGCGTCGTATGGTTATGCGTTTGGTTTGTCATGAGTACTCCCGCTTGTTTACTTAAACAGCCCTTTGAGCTTGCCGGTCACGCCCTCCTTCGCGCCTTCCATTATGCCGCCGACATTGATCGAACTGACGGCCCTCGTCGCGCTTTGGGTAATGGCGCCCAGTATCTGCTTGGTAACATCAGCGGCGGTCGCGCCGTTCGATTTTTTGCCGATATCCGTCAGGTGCAGGTTGGGCAGCGGCACGGTTACGTCCTTGCCCTTCAGCATATCTGCGCTGAAATTTATCTTGCCGTCTTTTACATACAAATGATCGATGATCATTTTCTTGCCGGGCCCCTTGTCTTTGGGCTCGGTCTTGCCGCCCAGGGTTTTCGCGAGGTAGTTGTCAATATTGTGCTGAATCACATCGAGATTGGTGCCGTGCGACGTATATTCATACGACACATCCGGCTTGATGATCTGGATTTCCCTGATTACGATGACGTCCCTGGTGAGTGAATTGATGTCCAGCGCCATGCTGATCTCGCCCAATGCGATCGCGTGCGAGGCCTTGAACTCTTTGGGATTGCCGATTACCAGGCCGCTAAGCGTGGCGCTGCCATCGGCAGGCTTGATTTTCACGCTCGACAGTTTGACCGAGACGCCGGTGATGTCCGGACCGTAGGTGCGGATCGCGGATGCCACCAGCGAATCGAGCGAACTGTATAGCCACCACGCGCCGCCCACGATGCCGAGTGCCATCACCACCGCGATTCCAAGCAGAATTTTTTTCATGGCTCGCTGTCTCCCCGCAGGATTAGCGCGCGGGCATGGTCGTCGCCCGCAGGGCTAAAAGTATGCCGGAAACGCGGTCAAAAGTTAACCTTAATCCCCGCGACATTGCGGGTGGCGGATTCGCCGCACGTTGCACGCGGAAAGCGAAGGGTCCATGCTATTGCCGGTGCAGACTTCCAGGACATTGATATGAAATGGCTAAAACGCATCTCGATTGCGCTGGCAGTATTGCTGGCGATTGCGGCGGCCGTGCCTTTGTTCGTTTCGCTCGACGATCTCATCCCGCGCATCGAACGCGAGGCGTCGGCGAAATTGAAGGAGCCGGTAACGATAAAAAGCCTCAAGTTCGGCATGCTGCCGGTGCCGCATATCACGGTCGACGGCATCGCGGTTGGCAAGACCGAAGACATCAAGCTCGGCAAGGTCACCGTCACGCCCGCGTTGCTCTCGCTGATGTCCACGCCAAAAGTCATCAAGTCCATCGAGCTGAAGTCGCTGGTGCTGACGCAAAAGGCCATCGACAAGATTCCGGTGTGGAGCAAACCGGACGGCGCCGCATCGCCGCCGCTGGTCAGGATCGAAAGCATTCATCTCGACGATGCGCTGGTCAAACTCGACAAGACGAGTTTCGGTCCGTTTGACGCGCATGTGACTCTCGACAGCAAAGGCGAGCCGGTCGACGCGCTGGTTACAACTCAGGACGGCAAACTCAAGGCCTCGATCAAGCCCGACAAGTCGAATTATCTGGTCGACGCGGCTGCGAAAGGGTGGAAGCCGCCGGTGGGCCCGCCCATCGAGTTCGACGAACTGATCATCAAGGGTGTGGCGACGCTCAACGGCGCCGACTTCAGCCAGATCTCCGCCAAACTCTACGGCGGAACGGTCAACGGCAAGGCGACCGCCGGCTGGCAGAAAGGACTGCAGGTCAAAGGCAGCTTCGATATCAACCAGGTCGAACTGAAATCGCTGGTGCCGCTGGTCTCGCCGGGCACGAACATGAGCGGGCGTTTCAGCGCGAAACCGGTATTCTCGGCGTCGGTCGCCGATGCGGGACAACTCATGAGTGCGCTGCACCTCGAAACACCGTTCAACGTGCAAAACGGAATTTTGCACGGCGTCGACATTGCCAAGGCGGCGACCAGCCTGATCAAGCAGGGCGCGACCGGCGGTGAGACGCACTTCGAGCAGCTGTCGGGACATCTCGTCAGGGACCGCGGCGCCCACCAATTCACTCAACTCAAAATTTCCTCGGGCGCGCTGGCCGCGGACGGCAACGTCAACATCTCCGCAAAGCAGGAACTGTCCGGGCGCGTCAACGCGCAGGTCAGGGCGTTGGGCACCAGCACGGGTGTCCCGCTCAATGTCGCGGGCACGGTTCATTCACCACTGCTTTATCCGACCGGCGGCACCATGGCCGGTGCTGCCATCGGCTCCGTGCTGATGCCTGGCGTGGGCACCGGCGTCGGCGCGAAGGTGGGGCAGGCCATCGAAGGCCTGTTCAACAAGAAGAAATAAAACTTGCCTCGATCATGCCGCAGCGGGTTGGCCCCGTCGCGCGGTCTGATCGCCATTCCACGGCGCGACGTTCGGCAGCAGCAGCATGCCCGGCAGCGCGAGCAGCGTGCAGATCAGAAAGAAATTCAGCCAGCCGGTCTGTTCGACCAGCACGCCCGTGACGGAATTGATCACCACGCGCGGCGCCGCGGCGAGGCTCGTAAACAACGCGAACTGAGTCGCGGTGTAAAGCGGATGCGTGGCGCGCGCAATGTACGCGACAAACGCGACCGTGCCCAGGCCGACACCGAGCGCTTCGAAGCTGATGGCGGCAGCGAGCATCACGCGATCGCCCGGAAATTCGGTCAAGAGCGCGAAGCCCAGGATGGAGACGACCTGCACGACGCCGAACAGCCACAGTGCGCGGTTGATGCCGAGCTTCAGCATCCAGATTCCGCCCAGTAATCCGCCGATCACGCTGGGCCACAGTCCCGCGTGCTTGGCGATGAGCCCGATCTCAGTTTTGGTGAAGCCCATGTCGAGATAAAACGGCGTTGCGAGCGCGGTCGCCATGCTGTCGCCGAGCTTATAGAGCACCATGAATGCGAGCATGCGCAATGCGGAGCGCACGCCGGCGCGTGAAATGAATTCGCGGAACGGTTCGACGACGGCATCGCGTAGCGTGCGCGGCAGCGCGCCGGCGAGCTTGGGTTCGGCGATCGCGAGCGTCATTACGATGCCCGGCAGCATGAAGAGCGCCGTAATGACGAAGACGCTGCTCCACGGCAGGATGTCGGCCAGTATCAATGACAGCGAACCGGGCACGAGGCCCGCGATGCGGTACGCGTTGACATGGATCGAATTGCCAAGGCCGAGCTCGCTGTCGGCGAGGATCTCGCGCCGATAGGCATCGAGTACGATGTCCTGCGTCGCGCTTAAAAACGCGACAGTCATCGCCAGCAGCGCAATGGTCAAGAGATCGATCTGCGGGTCGAGCGCGCCGAATGCGGGGAGCGCGAACAACAGTGCGACCTGCGAGACGAGCATCCAGCCGCGCCGGCGGCCGAATGCGGGCAGCGCGTAGCGGTCGAGCAGCGGCGACCACAGGAATTTCCAGTTGAACGGAAACTGCATCAGCGCAAAGAGGCCGATCGCGCGCAAATCGACGTGCTCGGAACGCAGCCATGCGGGCAGCAGCGAAAGCAGGATGTAGAGCGGCAGGCCCGAACTGAAACCGGTGAATACGCAAATCAACATGCGCCGGTTGAAAAGCGCCCGGCGCCAGCCGCCGCCGGCGGTAAGCGGCCCTATCATCGAACTCAGGCGCGCTCGAAACGGTACACGGCAAGCGCGCCGAACAGATTCGGCATCAACGTGACAGCGTTGCCGTCGGTAATCACGATGCGTTCGCGTATGCGCACGCCGTGATCGCGGCAGAAATTTTCGAAGTCGGCGATCGTGCACAGATGAATATTCGGTGTGTCGAACCACGCGTATGGGAGGTTGTCCGATACCGGCATGTGACCGGACATGACCTGCAGCCGGTTGCGCCAGTAGCCGAAGTTGGGAAAGGTGACGATGCCCTCGCGGCCCACTCGCAGCATTTCGCTCACCACCCGTTCGCTGCTGCGCACCGCTTGAAGTGTTTGCGACAGGATCACGTAATCGAACGAGTCGTCGGCGAATCCCGACAGACCGCGCTCCATGTCGCCCTGGATTACGTTGACGCCATTGGTCACGCAGGCGAGCACTCCGGCGTCGTCGATCTCGACGCCGTAACCTATCGTATCGCGTTGCTCGGCGAGAAAGCGCAGCAGCGTGCCGTCGCCGCAACCGAGGTCGAGCACGCGGGCGGCGGGCTTGATCCAGTTGGCGATGGCCGCAAAATCGGCGCGCTGCATGGCGTTCGTGTTCATGCGCCCGACTCTGCGCCGACGCGACCGAAATAGAGAT
>CAZEAX010000039.1:0-18557 GCA_964510405.1 uncultured Streptomyces sp.
AACGCGCATTTCTACGAGCATTCCCTCAAGCTCTGGGAAGGCCTGTCGGCCGACCTCAATTTCAACGTGATGTACAGTCCGCGCGGCGTGGTGAACCTGGCGCACAGCTACGCCGATCTCGACGCCTACGCGCGGCGCGGCAATGCGATGCGCCTCAATGGCATCGATGCCGAATTGCTCACGCGCGATGAAGTGGCTGCGATGGTGCCCCTGCTCGACTGCTCGCCGACCGCGCGCTACCCCATCACGGGCGGCCTGCTGCAACGCCGCGGCGGTGTGGCGCGTCACGACGCAGTCGCGTGGGGTTATGCGCGCGGCGCCGATGCGCGCGGCGTCGACATCATCCAGCAATGCGAAGTCACGGGCCTGCAGCGCGATGGTAACCGGATAAGCGCCGTGCAAACGACGCGCGGCACGATCCGCGCCAAAAAAATCGGTCTCGCCGTTGCCGGCCATTCGGGTCATGTCGCAGCGATGGCCGGTTTCCGACTGCCGATCGAAACGCACGTGCTTCAAGCCCTCGTGTCGGAACCCTTGAAGCCCGTGCTCGACACGGTCATCACTTCGGGCGCCGTGCACTTTTATATCAGCCAGTCCGACAAGGGCGAGCTCGTCATGGGCGGCGACATCGACGGGTACAATTCGTACGGTCAGCGCAGCAACCTGCCCGCGATCGAGCATTCGGTGCAATCGATGATCGCGCTGTTTCCGTCGTTCAGCCGCCTGCGCATGATGCGCACCTGGGGCGGCGTGATGGACATGAGCATGGATGGCAGTCCGATCATCGGCAAATCGCCGCTCGACAATCTGTATCTCGATTGCGGCTGGTGCTACGGCGGCTTCAAGGCAACACCTGCATCAGGCTGGTGTTTCGCGCACACCATCGCGAACGACGCGCCGCACGAACTCAACGCCGCGTTCACGCTCGACCGTTACGCGCTCGGCAGGACGATCGACGAAAAAGGCGGCGGACCTTACCCGTGGGTGCATTGATGCGGACTGCGGCGGCGTGAAGCCATGATGCTCATCAGATGCCCGCACTGCGGACCGCGCGACGCGACCGAGTTCACCTACGGCGGCGACGCGAACGTGCGCCGTCCCGCCGATCCCGCTGCGTTGAACGACGCGCAATGGGCCGCATACGTTTATATGCGCGACAATCCGCGCGGCGAGCACTCCGAGTTGTGGCAACACTCGTTCGGCTGCCGGCGCTGGATCACCGTCCGTCGCAACACCTATACCCACGACATCAAATCGACCGGCCTGCCCGAATGACGCAACCATTCCGGTTGGCGGGCGGCGGGCTCATCGATCGCAACCGCCCGCTCCAATTCACCTTCAACGGCAGGCGCCTGGCCGGATACGCGGGCGACAGCCTCGCGTCCGCCCTGCTCGCCAACGGCGTGCGTCTCGTCGGCCGCAGTTTCAAATACCATCGTCCTCGCGGGATCGTGTGCGCGGGCGCGGACGAGCCCAACGCATTGGTCCAGCTCGAAACCGGCGCGCGGACCGAGCCGAATCTGCGCGCGACGCAAATCGAACTTTACGAGGGACTCGTCGCCGCCAGCCAGAATTGCTGGCCGTCCGTCGGGTTCGACATCGGCAGCGTCAACAACCTGCTTTCGCGCTTTCTGCCCGCGGGCTTCTACTACAAGACGTTCATGTGGCCGCCGTCGCAGTGGTTGACCTACGAAAAATGGATCCGCAGCATCGCGGGCATGGGATTGGCACCGGCCGAGCCTGACCCTGCGAACTACGCTCATCGTCATGCGCACTGCGACGTGCTCGTCGCGGGCGGCGGCCCCGCCGGCCTTGCCGCCGCACTCGCCGCCGCGCGCGCCGGCGCGCGCGTCATCGTCGCCGACGAGGGCAGCGAATTCGGCGGCAGCCTGCTCGCGGAACGCGCCGACATCGACGACGAACCGGCGCTGAACTGGGTGAAGCGTACGCTCGCAGAATTGCGCGCACTGCCTGACGTGACGGTGCTCGATCGCAGCACGGTATTCGGCTATTTCGACCATAACGCGCTCGCGATCAGCGAGCGTCCTGCGCAACCGCCGGCGCACGCGCCAGTACAGCGGCTGTGGCAAGTGCGCGCCGCGCAAGTCGTGCTGGCCACCGGCGCGCTCGAGCGCCCGCTTGTGTTTCCGGACAACGACCGGCCCGGCGTAATGCTCGCCTCGGCCGCACGCACGTACGCGAACCGCTACGCGGTGAAGCCTGGCTCGCGGGCCGTGATGTTCACCAACAACGACAGCGCTTATTACGCTGCCCTGGATCTCAGCGCGAGCGGCGTTAAGACCACCATAATCGATGCGCGCCGCGGCACGCTGGGCCGCGGTCCCGTGCAAGCGCAAAAAGCAGCGATCGAAATTCGATTCGGCGCCGCAATTACGCGCGTGCACGGCGGACGCCGGGTGACCGGCGCCGACATCGCGGA
This sequence comes from uncultured Streptomyces sp., assembly GCA_964510405.1. GTDB lineage: Bacteria > Pseudomonadota > Gammaproteobacteria > Burkholderiales > SG8-41 > PALSA-1004. Next base: position 2,441 of record CAZEAX010000039.1, read on the forward strand.
TGTTGGCGACGATGGCAATGCGAGCGGCCCCGCGCAAACCGTCGAATGCGATCTCGTCTGCATGTCGGGCGGCTGGAGTCCCGCGGTGCATTTGCATTCGCAAGCGAAAGGCCAACTGCGCTACGACGAGCAACTCGCGGCCTTCGTGCCCGGCGCGACGATCCAGGCAGCGCGCTCGGCCGGCAGCGCAAACGGCGCGATGACGCTCGCCGCGTGTCTCACGGAAGGATTCCTCGCCGGTGCGAGCGCGGCGCACGCCGCAGGCTTCGGCAATGGCACGCCGCCGCCAACGCCGGCCGCATCGCCGGACAATTGCGCTCCGCTCAAGCCGTTGTGGCAGGTGCGCACCGGCACCCGCGAGAAATGTTTCGTCGATCTCCAGAACGATGTCACCACCGCGGATATCGCGCTCGCCGCGCGCGAAGGCTACGCCTCCGTCGAGCATCTGAAACGCTATACGACGCTCGGGATGGGCACCGACCAGGGCAAGCTTTCCAACATCAACGGGCTCGCCATTCAGGCGCAGCTGCTCAATGCACACATTCCCGACGTCGGCACCACGACGTTCCGTCCGCCGTACACGCCGGTCACGCTGGGCGCGATCGCCGGACAGGAACGCGGCCCCCACGTCGCTCCCCTGCGCCTGTCCGCAATGGATGCCTGGCACGTGGAAGCCGGCGCGACTTTTATCAACGCCGGCTTGTGGCGGCGGCCCCAACTGTATCGGCGCGCGCGCGAATCCGATCTCGACGCGGTGAACCGCGAAGTCGAGGCCGTGCGCAAGCGCGTCGGTCTCGTCGACGTGTCGACACTCGGCAAGATCGACCTCAAAGGCCGCGATGCCGCCGAATTGCTCGAGCGCGTCTACATCAACAACTGGAACAATCTCGCGATCGGCAAAGTGCGTTACGGCGTGATGCTGCGCGAAGACGGCATGGTGTTCGACGATGGCACGACCGCGCGCCTGGGCGAGCACCAGTACGTGATGACGACGACCACCGCCAATGCGGTCAAGATGATGTCGACGCTCGAATATCTTCTGCAGGTTGAATGGCGTGATCTCAAGGTGTATTTGACGTCGGTCACGGAACAGTGGGCGGCGATGGCGCTCGCAGGTCCGGATGCGCGCCGCGTGCTGCGGGCGATTGCGCCGGAATACGATTGGAGCGATGCCGCGCTGCCCTACATGGGATATTGCGCGGCTACCATCGACGGTATTCCGGTCCGCGTGTTCCGCATCAGCTTCTCCGGTGAACTGTCGTACGAGATCAACGTCCCCGCGGACTACGGACGCGCGATGTGGGAAAAGCTGCTGGCAGCCGGCGCGCCGTTCGGCATCACGCCTTACGGCACCGAGGCGATGGGCGTGCTGCGCATCGAGAAAGGTCACGTAGCCGGCATGGAACTCGACGGCCGCACGACGCCGGACGATCTCGGTCTCGGTCAACTCGTCAGCGCGCGCAAAGACTGCATCGGCAAGCGTTCGCTCAGGCGGCCCGCGCTGGCGACAGAAGATCGCCGGCAGCTGGTCGGTCTTTTGCCTCTCGACGGCAAAACGCCGATTCCGCGCGGCGCGCAACTGGTCATCGACGCAAACGCGCCGCTGCCCAATCCCATCGTCGGCCACGTGACGGCCACCTGTTTCAGTCCGACGCTGGGCCAGCCGATCGCGCTCGCGCTGTTGCGCAACGGCCGCGCGCTGATCGGCAAATCGTTTCACGCCGCGTCGCCGCTCGCCGGCAAGACTGTACCGGTGACCGTGACGAACAACGTATTCTTCGATCCAACCGGAGCGCGCGTCCGTGGCTGACAAGTTGAACCGCGATCCCGTCTGTCTTGAATCCTGCTGCCCGGGTCAGTTCGGCGCGCCCATCCCGCACGCGGGCGTCACGTTTACCGCGCACACCAACCTTACGTTGATCGATTTGCGCGGCGATCCGCAAGACGCGACGTTTCTCGCGAGTGCCAAGACAGCACTGGGCGCCGCAGTGCCGCTCGAACCGAACACCACAGTCGCGGGCACCGACTGCGAAATGCTATGGCTGGGCCCCGATGAATGGCTGCTCGTAAGCCGGAACCCGGCGCTGATCAATGAACGACTACCAATCGAGCATGGCTGCCTGACCGACGTGAGCCACGGCCGTGCGGCGTGGCAAATCAGCGGGCTGCACACGCTCGCCCTGCTCGCCAAGGGCTGCAGCGTCGATCTGCATCCGCGCGAGTTTCGCGTTGGCGATTGCGCCCAGACCGCGCTCGCGCATGTCGGCGTGCTCTTGCACCGCCGCGGCGCGGAGAGCTTCGAAATCTTCTGCGCGCGCAGCTACGCCCAGCACCTGTGGCACTGGTTCACTGAAGCAGCGACGGAGTTCGGTTACGAGGTCACCGCGGCCGACGCGTAGGACTTCGGCGTGACGGGCGGGAAACCTCGCTGCGTACCGAGCGCGGCTAACCTTTCCGTCGCTGCTCGCCCGAGCGGGCATTGAGCAGCTTGTCGCTGGTCTCGCGCACTCGGGTGCTCATGCCGTGCAGAAGACCGAACGCAAGCTCGGGATAGCTCGCGATGAGACCGTGCAACTTGAGCTTGTCGAGATAGAGCAACTGCGAATCCTCGATCACGTGCGCGGTGCCCGAGCGCGGCGAGCCGTCGAGCGGCCCCATCTCGCCGAAGCAGCCGCCCTCGCCCACGATGCTCACGTAGTCCTCGACTTTCGGGTCGGGATTGATCGAGATGCCGATCTTGCCGGTGAGCACGATATACATGCGGTCGGAGGGATCGTTGATCTCGAACACGCGCTCGCCTTTGAAGTAGGCCTCCTCCTGCATTTCCTCGACCACCACGCGCAGATCGTCGGTGGCGACCTCCGAGAAAATCGGCGTGCGCTTCAAGATGACGATGCGGTCAAAAAAATCGGCCATGCTCTTTCTATCCTTTTGCGGGTCCTGCCGCCAGCGCGTGCTGCGCGCATGCGCGCAGCCAAGAGTCTACATGATTGCCGCACCAGGCAAGCGCGTCCGCCGCGCTTTTGAAGCTTGCCATGCCCGGCACCGTATCGACCACCGCGCTGCGGTCGCTAGCCACCATCAGCAATTGGGAGAGTTGCGCGCCGAGCGTCGTGTTGGCGATGTTGGTCAGCGCCTCGCGCGCGCGCGCTACCTGCCGCTTGTCCTTGCTTTTCAGCGCGACGTAGACGATGCGGATGCTGTGGCTGTCGCCCAGGTTTTCCATCGCCAGCAACGCGACTTCCAGCGTCTGCGTGAAGCGCTCGGCGAGCACGATACACGTCAACGTCCAGCCCGCATCGCTGCGGGCGGCCTCGCAATCGAGCGTGCGCAGCGCCTGCGCCATCGCGGCCGCATCCTGCAAGCGCCGTGCCGCAAAGTCCTCGAACGGCTGGCGTTGCACGCCCTGCCGCGACAGATAGGCCAGCACCTGCTGTTGCTGGAGCGGCGGCGCCGAGCCGTCGTTGAGCCACGCAAAGAGTCTCTTCGGCAGATCTTCGACGCATTCCTTCAGCACGTCGAGCGCGGCCGTCACCACGTTCGGGTGGCGGTCGGTCAACGCGACAAACGCCAAACGCTCGCGATCGGCGGCGGGCAGCAGGCGGTAACATTCGACCGCTGCGACGCGCATCTGCTGGTCGGGCGATTGGGCGAGCGCCGCGAGCAACGCGGTCAACCGCGCATCCGCGCGCAATTCGCCGTGGCGCAATGCGAAGAGCGCCGACTTTTTTAATTTGTCCTCGGGGTGTTCGAGCAAACCGCATAAGACCGGCAAAAACGATTCCGGCATCGGCAACTTGCGTCCGAGCTGCAGCGCCGCGTAAATCGACGAGGTATTGCCGTCCTCGAGCAGCGTCCGCCAGCGCCGGATGGCGGACTCGCGCTGGTCGTTCAAACCGTAACTCATCACGCCGAGCACGCCGCACGCGACCAGCCGCGGATTGTCCGACGCCAGGCACGGTCCGATCTGCGATTGCATGTGCGGGTCCTTCGCTTCGAAACGCGTCGTCAACACGGTCGCGCGCTCGTGCGCATCGCCCAGTTCGCGCTCGGTCTCGAGCCGGTGCAGGAGATCTTCGGACAATTGCGGTCCGATCAGGCGCACCAGCTGGTCGCACACCGGCGCGCTCGCATGCTGCATTCGCTCGAAAATGATATCCGGCGCCCTGTCCGGGAAGGTGTTGGCGAGCATGCGCGCATAGGTGAGGCAGATCTGCTCGTCCTGGTGCTTGACGCCGTCTACCAGGCGCGCGAAAAGTTCCGGATCGGCCGCGGTATCGGTCTTGCCGAGCCCCTCCGTCGGCAAAAACAAACGCTCCTTCAGCGTCGACAGCAAAGCTTCGACGTACGCGCGGTTGGTCTTGACGCTGAAAAACAGATACAGCCCGCACGCAATCACGCCGGCGGTCAGGTAGGAATACGGCGCGTGCCATTTTTTCAGCGTCTGCAGCACGAGGCCGACGAAGATGTAGCCCAGCGGCAGCACCAGCATCAGGGACAAAGCGCGCGCCCTGCCCTGCATGTAGTCGGGCAGCGCGTCAAAAAGGAGCGAGCGCGACGGGTTGCGCATCGCGGGCAGCAGGACGCGGCGGTTCACGGTGCTGGTGAGCGCGGTGGGCACGTTGAAGAAAGCGATCATGCCGGCAAAGCACATCAGGGTGGTCGACGGAAACACGAGATTGATCGCGCGCACGCCGTAGAGATTGATGACCTTGCTCGTAAAGAACACCTGCACGAGCACGGTGACCGCGCTCGACACGATGGTCAGCAGGCCGAAGAGCACGCTTAATTCCGCCTCGGTCTTGAAGTTTGCGTTGTAGACCGCGAACGCCGCGTAACCGAGGCAGTTCAATGCCACCACCATGAAGAACACCGCCAGCGACGAATACAGCAGGAGCTTCGAACGGCGCGCGAACTTGAGCCCCTGGGTGACCTGCTCGATGGTGCGGCCCAAGCCGCCGCCGCGGCGCCCCGGCGCGAAAAACGGCGACACACCCACGCTGCGGTGGCGAGTGACGACGATGACGACCGCAATCGCGGCGAGCCCGCTCCACACCAGCACCAGCCCTTGCACGCCGATCAGCGTCGACATCGTCAGTATCAGCCCGCCCGCGACCTCGCCGAGTTGCAGGCCCGCCATGGTCATCGGCAGCAGCCGCTTGCTTTGTTCGTTGTCGAAGTTGGCGCTGAAATACAACGACGCATGCATGACCAGCAGTTCCGAGCTGATCTCGAACATCAGGTAGTACAAAGGATATGCGACCGTGTCGACGTTCGCCGTCATCAGGTACCAGTTGCCGACCAGCATCACCGCGAGCGCAGAGAGCAGGATGTAAAAGGTGCGCTCGGGGGCGAGACGGTCCGCATACGCCGCGTAGACGGTGCTCACGATCGCCATCAACACGCCGAGACCGAGATACATGAACGGCAGATACTGGATGCCGAATCTTTTCAGGAACAACGCGTCGGCGGTGCCGCGACCGATCGCAAGTCCGGCGCTGATTACCAGAAAAAGGCAGAAAAAATAGGCCAGCCGGGGCCATTCCGCCTTTTTGACCATCAAAAGCTTAGCCATACCTGGGCATCGTTATATTAGTTTTTTGCCAGAATTCCCCAAGTGCGTGATTATCCACACTAGCATATAGGATTACAACAGCAGCACAGGGAAAAACCGTCTTGAAACAAGATCGAAACGATATGTCACCGGGATACCCATCGGTCCGGCTGCGCGCGCTGGCCACCGTGGCGCTGGCGCTCGCCTGGACGGCTGCGGCAGCCGCGCAGCCAGCCTGGAAACCTGTCAAGAATGTGGAAATCATCGTCGGCGTGAGTCCGGGCGGCGGGGTCGACCGCACGGCGCGCACGCTGCAAAAAATCCTGCAGGACCGGCGGTTGCTCGAAGTGAGCTCGGCCGTCGTCAACAAGCCCGGCGGCGGCGGCGTTCTGGCGCAAGCCTATCTCAATCAGCATGCAGGGGACGCACACTATCTTGAAGTCTCCGCGACGTCATTGCTCACGAACCACATTACCGGCAAGACCGCCAATGCGTGGAGCGATTTCACGCCGATCGCGATGCTGTACGACGAATTCATCGGGTTCGTCGTGAGAGCGGATTCGCCGCTCAAAACGGGGCGCGACCTTGCGGACCTGCTGCGCAAAGATGCCGCCGCGCCGCCCGCCGGCATTGCCACCAGCGCCGGCAACACCAACCACATCGCGCTCGCCCTGCTCGCGAAACGCGCCGGCGGCGACGCCAGGAAACTCAAGGTGGTGGTGTTCGGTTCCGGCGGCGAATCGACCACCGCGCTGCTCGGCGGCCATGTCGGCCTGGTGACGACACCCGCCGCCACGGCACTGCCGCAAATGCAAAGCGGCGCCCTGCGCATGCTCGCGGTCGCCGCGCCCCGGCGTCTCGAGGGTGCATTCGCGCACGTGCCGACCTGGCGCGAACTCGGCTACGACATCGTGGTGTCCAACTGGCGTCCGGTCATGGCGCCGCGCGGACTCAATGCCGAGCAGATCGCTTATTGGGAAGACGTGATGCAGCGCTTTACCCAGACCGCCGAATGGAAAGATGAACTCGCCGCCACCGGCGGAATCTCCCACTACATGGGCAGCCGCGAACTCGCGGCATTTCTCGAGACGCAAAGCACGTCGTTCCGCGCGATCCTCACCGAACTCGGCCTTGCCCGCTAGCGCACGCGCAGCGGCGCAAGTGATTTGTGACACCGGCTCTAGTATCATGCCGGTTCTCCCGCTTCGTCCAAGGACGCACTTCATGAAACCATTCGACTGGCAGTTTCCCTATCCATCGCAGCGCATGCCGATACTCGCGCGCAATTGCGTCGCGACGTCGCAGCCGCTGGCAGCGCAGGCCGGATTGCGTATGCTGATGAAGGGCGGCAGCGCGGTCGATGCGGTACTCGCCACCGCGATTTCGCTCACGGTATTGGAGCCGACCAGCAACGGCATCGGCTCCGACGCGTTCGCGATTTTGTGGGACGGCAAAAAACTGCAGGGCCTCAATGCGTCGGGCCGCTCGCCCGCGGCGTGGACGCCAGACCGCTTCAAAGGCCTCCCTGCAATGCCGCAGCGCGGCTGGGATGCCGTCACGGTCCCCGGCGCGGTGTCCGCGTGGGTCGAACTCTCGCGCAAATACGGCAAGCTGCCGTTTGCCGATTTGTTCGAACCGGCGATCGACTATGCGTCCCGCGGCTACATGGTGTCGCCGACCATCGCGCGGCTGTGGGACAAGCAGGTGCCGGAACTGAAAGGCATACCGGGTTACGCGGAAGCTTTCATGCCGAACGGGCGCGCACCGTTGCCGGGCGAAAAATTCACGTTTCCCGACCAGGCGCGCACGCTGCAACGCATCGCGGAGACCAAGGGTGAGGCGTTCTACAAGGGCGACCTCGCGGAAAAAATCGTCGCCCACGCCAAACAACATGGCGGCGCGATGACGATGGCCGACCTTGCCGCGCATCAATGCGACTGGGTCGAACCGGTCGGACAAAATTATCGCGGCTACACGCTGCACGAAATTCCGCCCAACGGTCAGGGTATAGGGGCGCTGATTTCGCTCGGCATCCTCGAAAACATCGACATGGGCGCCCTGCCGGTCGACTCCGCCGACAGCCTGCACGTGCAGCTCGAAGCGATGAAACTCGCGTTCGCGGATATTTACGAATACGTGTCGGACCCCGCCACGATGCGCGTGACGCCGGCGCAAATGCTCGATCGCTCCTATCTCGCCAGCCGCGCCAAGCTGATTGACATGAAGAAAGCGCAGGACCCGAAGTTCGGCACGCCGCCAGCCGGCGGCACGGTCTACCTGACCGCGGCCGACGCGTCCGGCATGATGGTCTCTTACATCCAATCCAACTACGCCGGCTTTGGTTCCGGCGTCGTCGTGAACGGCACGGGCATCAGCCTGCAGAACCGCGGCTATGGATTCGTATTGAAACCCGGGCACGCCAACCAGGTCGGCCCGCGCAAGCGTCCGTTCCAGACCATCATTCCGGCGTTCGTCACCAAAGACGGCAAGCCCGTGATGAGCTATGGCGTTATGGGCGGCTCGATGCAGGCGCAGGGACACTCGCAAGTCATGGTGCGGTTCGCCGATTACGGGCAGAACCCGCAGGCCGCCGCCGACGCGCCGCGCTGGCGCATCGACACCGGGCTTGCGCTCGGCATCGAGCAAGGCGTCAGCCCCGACGTTATCGCCGAACTCAAACGCCGCGGCCACAACATCACGCAGGCCGACCGCTGGAGCACCGATTTCGGGCGCGCGCAGTTGATTTACAAAATGGAAGACGGTTATCTCGCCGCATCCGAGCGGCGCACCGATGGACAGGCTGTCGGCTTTTAGTGATTAAGTGACTGTGAGATCATGTGATTAAGTAACAACCGCAATCTCCAAACTCACTGAATCGCTCAATCACCCAATCACTTCGCGAAGCAAATCATGTCCGAACATAAAGCCAACATCGTCTGGGCGCGCAACGGCGCCGACTTCGGCTACAAGACCTATCCGCGCGACCACGTGTGGCGATTTCCGAACGGCGTTGAAGTGCCAGGCTCCGCGGCGCCTGCATATCTCGGCAACCCGCAGCGCGTTGATCCCGAAGCGGCGTTCGTCGCGGCGCTGTCGAGCTGCCACATGTTGACGTTTTTGGCCCTTGCATCAAACAAGGGCTTCGTCGTAGACAGCTATGAAGACGCCGCGGTTGGTCATCTCGGGAAAAACGCGAACGGCAAGCTCGCTATCACGCGCGTCGAACTGCATCCGAAGATCGTATACAGCGGCGCGAATCAACCGGCGGCGGCCGACCTCGAGTGGTTGCACGACAAGGCGCACAAGGAATGCTTCATCGCCAATTCGGTGACGACCGAGGTCAGGATCGTAGCCGACTGAGTCAGGGCCGTCCTATTCGATTTTGACTTTCGCATCCTTTACGACTTTCGCCCACTTTTTCGTTTCACTCTGGATGTAAGTCGCAAACTGCTCGGGCGTGCTCGGCGTCGCCTCGATGCCGGATTCGAGCAGCCGCTGTTTGGCGTCCGCCATGTGCAGTATCTTCACGATTTCGGCGTTCAGGCGCGCGACGATTTCCTTCGACGTGCCAGCCGGCACGAACACGCCGTACCAGTTGTTGACCGCGAATCCCGGCACGCCCGCTTCCGCGATGGTCGGCAACTCCGGCATCAGCACGAAGCGCTTCGTTCCCGTCATGCCGAGCGCGCGGATTTTGCCGCCTTTGATCTGGCCGATCGCGGTCGATACCGTCGCGAAAATAATCTGCACGTTGCCCGACATCAGGTCGAGCATCGCCGGCGCACCGCCTTTATACGGAACGTGCACCATTTTCGTTCCCGTCAGCATGTTGAATAACTCGCCGGCAAGATGATCAGTCGCGCCGGGACCCGATGAACCGAAGAAGAGTTCGTTCGGCCGCGCCTTGCCCAGGGCAATCAACTCCTTCACGTTTTTCACCGGCAGTGCCGGATGCACGACGAGCACGTTCAACGCGTCCGCGGCGAGCGTCACCGGCACGAGATCCTTCACCGGATCGTAAGCCATCTTGGCATAGAGGCTGGGATTGATCGCGATCGGGCCTATCGTCCCCAACACCATCGTGTAGCCGTCGGGCGGCGCCTTCGCACCGAGGTCCACGCCTATCATGCCGCCCGCCCCGCCGCGGTTGTCGACCAGTACCTGCTGGCCTAGCGTTTCCGTCAGTTTTTGCGCGATCACGCGCGACGTGATGTCGGCGCCGCCGCCGGGAGCGAACGGGCTGATGAAACGCACCGGCTTGGCAGGCCACGTTTGCGCGTGGACACCGGCAGCGGCCACAAATGCGCACGCGAAAATTGTCGGATATAGGGAACGCTTCATGCCGCAGTCTCCATCGTTGATTTCATACTCGCACAAAAGCAGGAACCATACCCGCGGCCGGCTACGTACGGGCGCCTGGCGGCGATGCTAGAATTAAGCCTCACATTTATCTACGGGAAACCCACATGCCGCTCGCCCAACTATACATCGCCGCCGGTCGCGACGATGCCAAGAAAAAAGTCCTGATCGAAAAAGTGACGCAGGCTTTCGTCGACGCACTCGGCGTCAAACCCGATTCGGTGTGGATCACCGTGCAGGACATCGAGAAAACCGCGTGGGGCGTCGGCGGCAAGACGCTCGCGGAACGAGGATAGCAGCCATGGCACAGCGCCGGATGTCGCTTGCGATCAGCGCCGCCAGCATGCGCCCGACCGTGATCGGCCGCCAGCAGGCGGTCGCGTGCGGTCATTACCTCGCCGCGCTCGCGTCCATGCGCGTGCTCGATGCCGGCGGCAACGCAGTCGATGCGGGAGTCACCGCGGCGATGGCGTTGGCGGTCCTGCAGCCGGACATCGTCAGCTTTGCCGGCGTCGCGCCGACTTTGATCTATCTCGCGAAAGAAGACCGCGTCATCTCGCTCGCCGGGCTCGGCTACTGGCCGGCCGCCACCGATCTGAACCGTTTGATTGCAGCCGGCGATGGCAAGTCCATTCCCGAAGGACTGCTGCGCACCGTCATGCCCGCCGCGCCCGCTACCCACATCGAAGCACTGCGCCGCTACGGCACGATTTCGTTCGCGCAGGCAGCGACGGCGGCAATGGAACTCGCGCGCGACGGCTTCGCGATTTACCCGTTCCTCCGCAACAATCTTAACGGCGCGCAGGATCAATACCGCCGCTGGCCGGAGAGCGCACGCATCTTCCTGCCGGGAGGGGAGCCGCCGCGCTACGGCGAGTTGTTCAAACAGGAAGACCTTGGCCGCACCATTGCGGGCATGATAGAAGCCGAGCGCAGCGCGCGCGGCGACCGCGACAAGAAATTGCGCGCCGTGCACGACTTCTTCTATCGCGGGCCAATCGCCGAAGCGGCCGCCGCATTTCACGCGCGGAACGACGGTTTCCTCACGAAGGCGGATCTCGCCGACTTCGAGGTGCCCGTCGAAGCCAGCCTCAGCGTCAGCTTCCGCGGCTACGAGGTTCACGCGTGCGACGTGTGGTGCCAGGGCATCTCGCTGCTCGAGACCCTGAAAACGATCGACGGGTTCGATCTCGCCAAGCTCGGCCACAATACGCCGGACTACGTGCACGCGGTGACCGAGGCGCTCAATCTCGCGTTCGGCGACCGCGAAGCCTACGTCGGCGATCCGAAGTTCGTGACGGTGCCGGTCAAAGCGCTGCTCTCCGATGCCTATGCCGTACGCCAGCGCGCGCGCATCGACATGAAGCGCGCGTTCGGCAAGCTGCCGGCCGGCGGCAATCCGGAAAACAATCCGGCGACCGCGGGCAGTCACGAGCACATGTATGCGGCGGCGCGCGGCAAAGTCGGCATGGCGCCGGACACCATATACGCGGCGGTCATGGACAACTACGGCAATGCGTACTCGGCCACGCTGTCCGACACTACTTACGATGCGCCGGTCATCCCCGGCACCGGGCTGGTATTTTCCTCGCGCGGCCAGCAGTCGCGCCTCACCGCAGGCCACCCGGCGCAAGTCGCACCGGGCAAGCGTCCGCGGCTGACGCCGAGCCCCGCGCTCGCGATGAAAGACGGCAAGCCTTTCATGTGTTTCGGCACGCCGGGCGGCGACGTGCAGTCGCAGTCGATGCTGCAGGTGTTCCTGAACGTCACGCAGTTCGGCATGCAGGTGCAGCAAGCGGTCGAAGCGCAGCGCTTCTCGAGCGCCAATTTCCCGAACTCGTTCGCGCCGCACGATTATTTCCCGGGCCGGCTGTGCATCGAGGAAGACATGCCCAACGGCGTGATCGACGAAATGAAGCAGCGCGGCCACGACGTGCAGGTGCTGCCGCGCCTGCCCGCCCAGAACGGCGCGGTGTGCGCGGTCGTGCGCGATCCGCAAACCGGCATGAAGCATGCCGGCGCCGATCCGCGCCGCGAAGCCTACGCGCTTGCCTGGTAAACGGCTGCCGGCTTACCGGCCGCGCGCGCGGAATCCGGCCAGATGCAGCCGTTTGGATTCGTCGACGATCGCCTGAAAGATTTTTTGCGTCATTTTCGGATTGAGGCCGCCGCGTTCGGCCCACGCCTTGCGCTGCGCGAACATTGCTTTCCGATGCCGCGGATTGCCGATGCTCTTGCGGTCGCGCTTGAAGCGCAGCGCCGCCAGCGCGTATTGCTGCCGCCTCGCGAGCAATTTGATGAGATCGCGGTCAAGCGCATTTACCGCCGCGCGTATGTCAGTCAGATCGCGGCATGCACCCGGTCGTTTCATGGTTAAGTCTCCTCAACTTTGCGTTTATCCGCTAGCCATCATATTCGCATTTTTCAATGCGTGCGCCGGCGCGCAATCGTATCCGGCGAAATCCATCCGCGTCATTGTGCCGTGGCCCGCCGGCGGCACGACCGACATCCTCGCGCGCATCGTCGGCCAGCAGTTGAATGCGAACCTAGGGCAACCGGTCGTCATCGACAATCGCGGCGGCGCGAGCGGCAATATCGGCTCCGAAGTCGCCGTGAAATCACCCGCCGACGGCTACACCCTGCTCTTCGGCTCCATGAGCACGCACACGATGAACCAGTTTCTGTACACTAAGATGGCGTACGATCCCGTCAACGATGTCGCGCCGATCTCGCTGATCGCCAACGTCGCAAGCGTGCTCGTCGCGCATCCTTCCCTGCCCGTTAAAAATATCCGCGAGCTGATCGCGCTCGCCAAAGCGCGGCCCGGCCAGCTCAATTTCGCGTCGGGAAGCAGCGTCTACCAGTTGTGCGGCGAACTTCTGAAATTGACCGCGCACGTCGATCTCGTGCACGTGCCGTATAAAGGCGGCAGCCAGGCGATCACCGACATCATCGGCGGGCAGATCGATTTGCTGTTCACCGGCGCGCCGGTCACACTGCCGCATATCCAGTCCGGAAAGCTGAAAATCCTCGCCGTTACCAACACGAAGCGCGCTGCGGTTTTGCCGGACGTGCCGACGATAGGCGAAACCCTGCCGGGTTACGAATTCAACAACTGGTACGGCATCATGGCGCCCTCAGGCACGCCGCGCGCGATCGTCGACCGCCTGAACGCCGAGGTTGCGCGCGTGCTCGGTCAGCCGGAAATCCGCGAGAAGTTTTTGACGCTGGGTGCCGACGCGCTGCCGAGCACGCCGGAACGTTTCGCGGCCGTAATACGCATCGACGCCGAAAAATCCGGCCGCCTCATCAAAGCGGCCGGGGTTCGGGCGGATTAATCGAGGCGCGCTCCCGCGCGCTTGACCACCTCGCCCCACCGTGCCTGCTCCTTCGCCATATAGGCGGCGAACGGCTCGGCCGGCATCAGCGAAATTTCGAGGCCAAGTCCGCGAATCCGTTCCGCATTGTCGGGCTGCTGCACGATGCGCGTGAACTCGCCGGACAATTTCGCCACGATATCTGGCGGCAATCCCGCCGGGCCCGCAAAGCCTATCCACGAAATGACCTCGAATCCCTTGATGCCCGCCTCGTCTATCGTCGGCACTTCGGGTATCTGCGGGAGCCGCTCGAGCGTCGTCACGCCCAACGCGCGCAGCCGCCCCGCTTTGATTTGCGGGATCGCCGCAGCGGCCACGATGAACATGACCGGGACCTGTCCGCCGATCACATCGGCCTGCGCCTGCGCCGCCGCCTTGTACGGGATATGCGTCATGTTGACGCCGGTGCGCGCCTTCAACAGCTCGGTGGCGAGATGCGCCGGACTGCCGTTGCTCGGCGACGCGTAATTGAGTTCGCCGGGGCGGCTTTTCGCGAGCGCGATCAGCTCGCGCAGATTCTGTACCGGCAGCGACGGATGCACGGTCAGAACGAACGGCGCGAACGCGACGCGCAGCACCGGCTTGAAATCCTTCAGCGTGTCGTACGGCAGCTTGCTGTAGAGGCTCGCGTTCACGACGTGATTGGCCGCGATCATGATCAGCGTATAACCGTCGGGCGCCGCTTTGGCGACCGCCGCAGACGCCGGGATGCCGTTGGCGCCGGGCTGATTGTCGACCACCACCTGCTGCCCGACGCTGTCGCTCATCTTTTGCGCGATCAGCCGCGCGAGCGCATCCGTCGCACTGCCGGTGCCATACGGCACGATGATGCGCACCGGCTTCGCCGGATACGTTTGCGCGCCCGCATGGACTGCGAATCCGGCAAGCAGCGCGAAGAGGGCTGTGCAGAGAACGGCTTTGTTCCGATACATGCGCTGCTCCTTTGCAATTTGTGTGCAGATCACGCGCTGACGAACTCTCTCATGGCGTCGACCACCCAGTCCCACAAGTACGGTGCGACGCTGCGTTCGACCAACACGCGATACGCGGTGCGCTCGTCAGTCTGTCGCAACGCGATGCGCACGCGCGCGAGCGACGTCAGTGCGCAATCGCCCGGCCCGAACACGCGCGGATGCAGATCGATTCCGCATCCCTTGCGCAGCACGTCGGCCGCGTGCGGCCCAGCCAGTTCGAACTCGGCGCGCAAGTCGCTTACGTCGACCGCCGAACGCGCTGTCGCGTTGAGCGCCCGCACCAGCGTCGCAGCATCGGCAGCCGGCGCGACTATCAGCCATTGATCGGGCCCGAACCACCATGCCATGCGGTCTGCGCATGCGCTCGTCTTACCCGGCGTCAGCGGCAAATCGAGCGCCAGAATTTGTTGCGTCGCATTCAATGCGGCGGCATCCGCCGGATCGAGCCGCACGTCGATCATCGCCGACGCCGGCAATTCGCGCAGCATGATGAGCGCAGGCGCGCCGTGGATGCGCAATTCGCTGCCGGCGCAGCCCAGGGCGGTGCACGCTGTCAATGCATCAACCATGGAGGCGCTCGCCCTTCGGATCGTAAAATCGCGGCTCGACGATGCGCGCGTTCACGACTTTACCGTGAACGACGACCGCGACTTCTTCGTTCATGCGGCTGCGGCCATTATCGATCAGCGCCATCGCTATCGAACGCTTGAGCGTCGGGCTCAGGTAACTCGAGGTCACGTGGCCGATCATGGGCACGGGCGGACGCGCGACGCGCGCGGCATCCTGCGGGCGTATGAGCTGACTGCCTTCGACCAGCACCGTTTGCGCGTCATTCGTCAGCAAGCCAACCAACTGCTTGCGGCCGGCGCGCGCGCTGTCGCTGCGCTTGAGTCCGCGCCGTCCCAGAAAGTCCGTTTTGGTATTGCCCACGATCCAGCCCATGCCGAGATCGTGCGGCGTCACGGTGCCGTCGGTGTCATGACCGATGACAATGAACCCTTTCTCGGCGCGCAGCACGTGCAACGCCTCGGTGCCCAGCGGCGTGATGCCGAGCGCCGCACCCTCCCGCATCAGCAGTTCCCACAATGCGAGCCCGTAACGCGCGGGCACGTTGATCTCGTACGACAGTTCGCCGGTAAAACTCACGCGCGCGATGCGTGTCGGCACGCCGGCAACCGTACCGGTCCGGATCGCCATGTGTGGAAACCGCGCCGGCGCAAGATCGATGTCGCACGGCAGCTTCTGCAGAAGCGCGCGTGCCCGGGGACCCGTTACGCATAACGTCGCCCAATTCGCCGTCACCGGCGTCACATAGACCCGCCAGCCCAACCACTCGCACTGCAGCCATTCCTCGAGCCAGTTCACTACGCCATCGGCCCCGCCCGAGGTCGTCGTCATCAGGTAATGATCCTCGCCCAACCGCGCGGTCACGCCATCGTCGAACACCATGCCGTCTTCGCGCAGCATCAGCCCATAGCGGCATGCGCCGATTGCGAGGTTGTCCCACGCGTTCGTATAGACCATGTTGAGGAGCATTAGCGCATCGCGTCCGCAGATTTCGATCTTGCCGAGCGTCGAGGCGTCGAGCAGTCCTATGCCATTGCGCACCGCCACACATTCGCGCACAACCGCCGCGTGCATATTTTCGCCTGTCTGCGCGTAATACTGCGGACGCCGCCACAGGCCGACCGGCTCGAATACCGCGCCGTGCGCCGCATGCCAGTCAGACATCGGCGTCCTGCGGACGGGCTCGAACAGCGGGCCGATCTCGCGCCCCGCCAAAGCGCCGATCGTGACCGGCACGTAGGGCGGACGGAATGTCGTCGTGCCTACTTCGGGCACGGTGCGCGACG
>CAZEAX010000040.1:0-18556 GCA_964510405.1 uncultured Streptomyces sp.
CCGTTCGCGTACCGGCACGTGCGCCGGCAATGGGACCTCATCCGCGGCTCGTGGCGCGTGCTGTGCCTGCTGGCGTTGCTCGCGAGCGTGTTTCAGCACATCCCGGTGTACATCGGGTTGAGCCAGACCACCGCGACCAACGGCGCGCTGCTCAATTCCATCACGCCCGTGCTGATACTCGTGCTGTCGCGCCTGCTGTTCGGCGAACGCCTGTCGATTGTGCAGATTCTCGGCGTCTCGATATCGTTGCTCGGCGTCGGGGTGATTCTTACGGCCGGCGATTTCGCCGCACTCGCGACGCTTCAACTCAATCGCGGTGATTTATGGGTGCTGCTAGCGACGCTGGCATGGGCGGTTTACACAGTTTGCCTGCGCTGGCGTCCCGCCGAGCTCAATCTGCTTGCAATGTTGTGGATGATCGCGGCGATCGGCGTGTGCGCAATGGTGCCGATTTATGCGTGGGAAATCGCGTCCGGCCGCACCCTGAACCCGACGACCGAGGTGCTTGGCGCGCTGCTCTACATCGGAGCGCTCTCGACCGTCGTCTCGTACGTGTTCTGGAATCGCGCGGTGCAGCAGATCGGGCCGAATCGCGCGGGACCTTTCATGTACCTGATGCTCGTCTATACGCCGCTGCTCGCGATCATATTCATCGGCGAACGCCTGCACCTTTATCATCTGGTCGGCTGCGTGTTGATACTCGGCGGCATTTACCTCACGAGCCGCGGGCGGCCGGCCAGCGCGCCGGTCGAAGAAGCCCCCGACCTGTAGACGGATTTAACAAAATGTAAGCGCTTCCAAAATGGCGGGAGCCGCGCTAAACTTCGCCCCTCGACCGCCCCAATTTTTGCCGCCAGGAGCTCCCATGAACACGATGACCGAAGTGAAGAATCTCGCCATGCAATCGGGCAAAGTCCGCATGACGCCAAGCGAAGCCTTCGTTGAAACGCTGGTCGCGCAGGGGGTAAAGGATACGTTCGGCATCGTCGGCAGTGCGTACATGGACGCGCACGATTTGTTTCCGCTGGCAGGGATCCGGTTTATTTCGGTCGCGCACGAGCAGAACGCGGCGCACATGGCCGACGGCTATTCGCGCGTGACGGGCAAGCACGGCGTGTGCATCGCGCAGAACGGTCCGGGCATCACCAATTTCGTGACGGGTATCGCGGCCGCATATTGGGCGCATTCGCCGGTCATCTGCATCACGCCGGAATCGGGCAGCCTGACGATGGGCCTGGGCGGTTTCCAGGAAACCGAGCAGATGCCGATTTTTTCCAAGATCACCAAGTGGCAGGTGCACGTCAATTCGCCGCTGCGCATGGCCGAGCTCATGCACCGCGCGTTTACGATCGCGATGCACGAGCGCGGCCCGGTGCAGGTCAACATTCCGCGCGATTACTATTACGGCGAGGGCGATTACGAAATCCAGGCGCCGCAGAAAATCGAGCGCGGCGCGGGCGGCCCGGAATCGCTGGACGCCGCGGCGCGGCTGCTGGCGAAAGCGAAATTCCCGGTGATCCTGTCCGGCGGCGGGGTGGTGATGGCGAACGGCATCAAGGATTGCGTGGCGCTCGCCGAGTATCTGACCGCGCCGGTGGTCAACAGCTATCTGCACAACGACTCGTTCCCGGCGAGCCACGCATTGTCGTGCGGCCCGCTCGGTTACCAAGGTTCGAAAGCCGCGATGAAGCTGATCTCGCGCGCGGACGTCGTATTGGCGCTCGGTTCGCGGCTGGGACCGTTCGGCACGCTGCCGCAGCACGGGCTCGAGTACTGGCCGAAAAACGCCAGGATCATTCAAATCGATTCCGATCCGCGCATGCTGGGGCTCGTGAAGAAGGTGTCGATCGGCATTTGCGGCGATGCGAAACTCGCGGCGCGCGAATTGCTGCACCGCCTGCAGGCTTACGGCAAGATGCCGCCGAACAAGGCGCGCCTCGCCGAGGTGCGCAAAGAGAAGGACGCGTGGGCGCAGGAACTCGCGAAGTGGCCGTCGCCCAACGAGAAGGGCCGCATCGGCCCGCGCCAGGCGTTGGCCGCGCTCGCCAAGGCGATGCCGAAGAACGCGATGGTGTCGACCGACATCGGCAACGTGTGTTCGGTGTCGAATTCGTATCTGCACTTCGACATGGCGCCGAGTTTTCTCGCCGCGATGAGTTTCGGCAACTGCGGTTACTCGTACCCGGCCGCGATCGGCGCAAAAGTCGGCCGCCCGGACCGTCCGGCGATCGCCTATGTCGGCGACGGCGCCTGGGGCATGAGCCTCGCTGAAGTGATGACGTGTGTGCGCGAAGACATTCCGGTGGTCGCGGTGGTGTTCAACAACGGCCAGTGGGGCGCGGAAAAGAAAAACCAGATCGACTACTTCAACAACCGCTACCTCGGTACCAACCTCGACAACCCGAACTTCGCGGAAGTCGCCAAAGCGATGGGCGCGAAAGGCATGACCGTCGACCACGTCGACGACATCGGCGATGCGCTGAAAAGCGCGGTGAAATCGAACAAGCCGACCGTCATCAACCTGATGCTCACGCGCGAACTCGGCGATCCGTTCCGCCGCGATGCGTTCAAGCAGCCGAAGCGGTTGCTCGCGAAATACAAGAAGTACAGCGCGAAAGGCGTTTAACGCGCCGTGATGGGGACAATCGAAAGGCCGGCTCCATGCCGGCTTTTTGCCGACGGTAGCGTCAGCTCGCGCTTGCGGTCCGGGGCGCCGGATGCGCGCATGCTGCAATCTTTCGCGCCGGATATTCTTTGACCAAACCCGCCGCCGCAAAACTGATCGATGTCGCGCGCCTTGCCGGCGTGTGCAATGCGACGGTGTCGCGGGCGCTGGCGCGGGAGCCGACGGTCAGCGCTACGACCTTGAAGCGCGTCGAGGACGCCGCACGGCAGCTGGGCTATGTCCCGCACGGCGCGGCGAGCGCGCTGCGCGCGCAGTGCACGCGCACGATCGGTGCGGTGCTGCCGACGCTCGACAATCTGATCTATGCCAAGGCCACCCACGCGTTACAAAAAGCGCTCGACGAACGCGGCTACCTGTTGCTGCTCGCGTGCCACGAGTTCGATCTCAAAAACGAAGTCAAGGTCGCACGCTCGCTGATCGAACGCGGCGTCGACGGTGTCGTCTTGATCGGCGCGGAACACGCTGAAGAGTTGTTCGTTTTGCTCGCCGACATGGAAATGCCGTACGTGTTGACGTGGGCGCTCGATGCGTCGGGGCGCCACTCCTGCGTCGGCTTCGACAACCGTACTGCCGCCATGCGCGTCGCCAACTATCTGGTCGATATCGGCCACCGCGATTTCGCGATGATCCCCGGGGTAATCGCGGGCAACGACCGCGCGCGTGAACGGCTGGCGGGCGTGCAGGAGGCGCTGGCTTTGCGCGGCATCGCTCTATTGCCGCAGCACGTGATCGAGTCGCCGTATACGCTGGCCGCCGCGCGCGCGGCCATGCACGCGCTGATGGCGTCCGTGCACCCGCCGACGGCGGTGATCTGCGGCAACGACGTGCTCGGGATGGGTGCCGTGCTCGAATGCCACGCGCAATCCATCGCGGTGCCGGGCGAAGTATCGGTGACCGGCTTCGACGATATGGAGGCCGCGTCGATCCTGGTGCCCGCATTGACCACGGTGCGGGTGCCGATGCGCGAACTCGGTTGCACGGCGGCGCAGCAGATCCTCGCCCATATCGACGGCAAAGCGGCCGCGCGCATGACCGAACTCGCAGTCGATTTGATCGTGCGCGGCACCACCGCGCCGCCGCCGCGTGTACACGGCCGATGAAAGCGCCTGCCGCGGTAATGCCCAGTTGCTACGCTCGGCGCCGCGGCGCTCCGGCATTGAGGACAGGGTGAAGAAAACCGCGAAGAAAAATGCCAAGCTGAGCGACGTGGCATGCGTCGCGAAAGTGTCGACGGCGACTGTGTCGCGCGCGCTGATGCTGCCGCACAAGGTCAGGCCGCGCACGCTCGAGCGCGTGCAGGAGGCCGTGCGCAGCCTGGGCTACGTCGCGCATGGCGCTGCGCGCGCGCTCGCGTCGCGCCGCACGCATACGATAGGCGCCGTCGTGCCGACCCTCGACAATGCGATATTCGCGAACACCACGCACGCGCTGCAGAAAACTTTCGACGCGGCCGGCTACACGCTGCTCCTCGCCTGCCACGAATTCGATGCGGCGGTCGAAGTCCGCCTGACGCGCGCACTGGTCGAGCGCGGCATCGACGGGCTGGTGCTGCTCGGCACTTCGCACGATCCGCAACTCTATGCGCTGATCGCCCAGCGCCAGCTCCCGTATGTTTTGACGTGGGCGCTCGATTCAAGCGGCAAGCATCCGTGCGTCGGTTTCAACAATCGCGCGGCAGCGTTGCAGCTGACCAATCACCTGCTGGAGCTCGGCCATCGCGAGTTCGCGATGATTTCCGGCGTGACTGCCAACAACGAGCGCGCGCGCGACCGGCTGCAGGGCGTGCGCGATGCGCTCGCGGCGCGCGGCATCAAGCTGGCGCCCGAGCGCGTGATCGAGAAACCCTATTCGCTCGCGAGCGGACGCGAGGGCTTGCGTGCGTTGATGGCCGACGAGCGGCCGCCGACCGCGGTGTTGTGCGGCAACGACGTGCTCGCGATCGGCGCGATTGCCGAGTGCAACACGCTGGGCATCGCCGTGCCGCAGCAGGTTTCGATCACGGGTTTCGATGATATGGAGATCGCGTCGCTCTTGTCGCCGGGGCTCACGACCGTGCACTTTCCGACGCTCGAGCTCGGCCAGCTCGCCGCGGCGCATTTGCTGGCGCAACTCGCGGGCGGCAGCGATGTGCGGCAGCACGAATTGCCCGTGGAACTCAAGGTGCGCGGTACGACCGCGGCTCCGGCCCGCGCGCAGTTGCGGCGCGCCCAGCGCTGAAGCGGTCATGGCGAAGCGCGCCAAACGCGGCCGCGCGCCGCTCGAGCAGCTGCATCTGCCGCTCGACGAGTCCGATATCCGGCAAAACAAGAAGGCGCTCGGTGTTTATCGCGACCACAATGCGCACCACGCGATCGTCTACAAAATCGGTAAAGCCAGAATCTCTTTCGTCGAAATGAAAAAAGGCAGGCTCGTCACGCACGGGCTGCCCGACAAGAAATTTTTCGACGTGCGGCGTTTCGAGCGCGTCGAGTATCCGCTCGAGCGCGCAATCGAAAACTTTCTGAATCACTCCGGCGGCGTGTCGGACGCCGCGGCGCGCGCACTGCGCGGGCTGTTGCAAACGGTGCACTCGCTGAAAAGCCTGTTTTAGATTTCGGCGAGCAGCCGGTCGACGAGGGTTTCCGCCTGGGCCGCGTAGCCGCCGCCGAACAGGTTGAAGTGGTTCAACACGTGATACAGGTTGTAGAGCTGCTTGCGCACGTCGTAGCCCGCGTCGAGCGCAAATGCGCCGCGGTAGGCGGCGTAAAAATCCGCGCTAAAACCGCCGAATAGTTCGGTCATCGCGAGATCCGCTTCACGGTCGCCATAGTAAACCGCGGGATCGAAAACGACCGGTGAACCGTCGCGGTCGAACCCCGCATTGCCGCCCCACAAGTCGCCGTGCAGCAGTGCGGGTTTAACGGCCCGATTCGCGAACAGCGCCTGTAGCCCGGCCGCAAGGCGTTCGCCTTTCTTCAACAACTCTTTCGGCGCGCCGTTGTGCGCCGCCAGATTCAGTTGGTGGCCGAGCCGGCAGTCGCGCCAGAAGCTGATCCAGTCGCCGTTTTGCGTGTTGATCTGGGGTGTCGACCCGATGGTGTTGTCGCGGGCCCAGCCGAATTTCCTGGCCGTCGCGCGATGCAGCGCCGCCAGCGCTTCGCCGAGCCGCGCCATGCTTTGAGTCATCGCTTCGCCGAACTCGATGTATTCAAGCACCAGCCATGCCGCGTCCGCGTTTGCTCCCGCGCAAACCGGCGCGGGCACGCGCATGGTCGCCGTAGCCGCGATCTCCGCGAGGCCCGCGGCTTCGGCTTCGAACATCGCGCGCCGCCCGGCAGCATTCACTTTGACGAAGAACGCGCGCCCGCAACCCGCGACGCGATAACACCGGTTGATGCACCCGCCGCCGACGGGGGTGCGCGATTCGAGCGCCAACGCTGTGCCGCAGGCGCCGGCGATGCCGGCGCTGATATCCGCCCACGTCGTCGCGTTCACGCGATCGACTTGCGGCCCTTCGCAATGGCGGCTTTGACGCGCGCGGGCGCGGTGCCGCCGATATGGCTGCGCGCCTTCAACGCGCCATCGAGTGTCAGCGCGGCAAACACGTCGTCGCCGATCAGCTTTGAAAACTTCCTGAGCTCGGGCAGTTTCAGCGCCGCGAGATCGCGGCCGCAATCCACGGCAAACCGCACGGCCTGCGCGACGGCTTCGTGCGCCTCGCGAAACGGCAGGCCTTTCTTGACGAGGTAATCGGCCAGATCGGTGGCGGTCGCATAGCCTTCCAGTGCCGCGTTGCGCATCGCGTCTGCGTTGACCTTGATGCCGCCCAGCATTTCGCCGAACACCCGCAAGCTCGTCGCGACCGTATCCACCGTGTCGAACAGCGGTTCCTTGTCTTCCTGGTTGTCCTTGTTGTAGGCGAGCGGCTGGCCTTTCATGAGGGTCAGCAGCGCGACCAGATTGCCGTTGACGCGGCCGGTCTTGCCGCGGATCAGCTCGGGCACGTCGGGGTTTTTTTTCTGCGGCATGATCGACGAGCCGGTGCAGAAACGGTCGGCGAGATCGACGAACGCAAAACGCGGGCTCATCCAGATAATGATTTCTTCGCAGAAGCGCGACAGATGCGTCATGTTGATCGCGCCCGCGGCGCAGAACTCGATCGCGAAATCGCGATCCGACACCGCGTCGAGCGAGTTTTCGCACACGCCGTCGAAGCCGAGCTCCTTGGCGACCATCAGGCGGTCGATCGGGAACGTCGTTCCGGCGAGCGCGGCGCTGCCCAGCGGCAGGCGGTTCACGCGCTTTCTGCAATCGGCAAGACGCTGCGCGTCGCGACCGAGCATTTCGAAGTAAGCCATCAGGTGATGCGCGTACGACACCGGCTGCGCCACCTGCATGTGCGTGAAGCCCGGCATGATGGTATCCGTGTGCCGGTCGGCGAGATCGAGCAGCGCACGCTGGGCGGCCCGGATCAGGCCGATTATTTCGTCGATCGCCGCGCGCAGATAAAGGCGCACGTCGGTCGCGACCTGGTCGTTGCGCGAACGCGCGGTGTGCAGGCGCTTGCCGGCATCGCCGGCGAGCGCGGTCAACCGGCTCTCGATGTTCATGTGCACGTCTTCGAGATCGATCGACCATGCGAAGCTGCCCGCGCGGATCTCGGCGCGGATTTGCGCGAGCCCTTTTTCAATTGCGGCCAGGTCGCCGGCGGAGAGGATTTCAACCGCGTTGAGCATCCGCGCGTGCGCGAGCGAACCGTCGATGTCGAACTCGGCAAGCCGCCGGTCGAAATCGACCGAGGCGGTGAAGCGCTTGACGAGCTCCGTGACCGGCTCGTTAAAGCGGCCCGACCACCGCTGCCCGCCCTCCGTTGGTTTCTCTTGCGCCACGTGTTGTGCTCTCACATAATCGAGAGGTGAGTATAAATCAAAACGCCAACGCGGGCGCCCTGCCGAACTTCCGCAACCTCGGGATTCTGCTGCGAATTCTGGTGATCGTGGACGGGATGTGTCTCGCCGCCGCGCTCTTGAAAACGACCGAGCCGATGGTGCTGATGGAAGAATTGATCGACGTTTCGTCGATCGTGCAGCCCATCCTGATTCTGAGTCTGCTGGCGCTCGCCGCGGCCAACAACTGGCTGCACCGCCTGCGCTACTGGCGTGCGATCGCCGCATTGATCGCACTCGAACTCCTGCTGACCACCGCGGTGTATTACTCCAGCGCTTATCTGCTGGGCGCCCCCGGCAGTTTTGCGCGGTATGCGGTGTTCACCCTCCTGATCACGGGTGTGCTGATCGGTTATTTCGATTTGCGCGGGCGCGCGCTGTCGCCCGCGTTGACCGAAGCGCGCCTGCAGGCGCTGCAGGCGCGCATACGACCGCATTTTCTGTTC
The DNA here is from genome assembly GCA_964510405.1 of uncultured Streptomyces sp. Classification (GTDB taxonomy): domain Bacteria; phylum Pseudomonadota; class Gammaproteobacteria; order Burkholderiales; family SG8-41; genus PALSA-1004. The sequence goes on from CAZEAX010000040.1 coordinate 8,058, forward strand.
AACAGCATCAACGCCGTGCTGAGCCTGATGCGGCAGGAGCCGCGCCGCGCCGAACAGGCGCTCGAAGATCTCGCCGATCTCTTTCGCGTGCTGATGGCGGACAACCGGCAGCTCGCACCGATCGCGCGCGAGGTTGCGCTCGCCAAGCAATATCTGAGCATCGAGCAATTGCGCCTGGGCGACCGCCTGCGCATCGAGTGGGACATCGCACACATGCCGGCGGACGCGTTGATCCCGCCGCTGGTGTTGCAGCCGCTGCTGGAAAACGCCGTGTACCACGGGATAGAGCCGCGCAGCGAGCCCGGCACGATCACCATCGCGATCAGCCGCGAAGCCGATGAAATGCACCTGACGTTGCGCAATCCTTACCGGCCCGACGGCGACCACCATACCGGCAACCGCATGGCACTCGCCAACATACGCGAGCGGCTGGCCCTGCATTTCGACGCGGAAGCCGGCATCAAGACGGTGGCGAACGCCGATACTTACGAGGTGCGCATCGTGATTCCCTATCTGAAAGCGGGCGCCTGATGGCCGCGGAGGCGCCGCTGCGCGTGCTGGTCGTCGACGACGAAGCGCCGGCGCGCAACCGGCTGCGCGACCTTCTCGCCGACTGCGCGCTCAAGTTGCCGCTCGAGATCGCGGGCGAAGCCGCGACCGGCAGGCAGGCGCTCGACATGCTGCCGGTATGCGAGGCCGATGTCGTTTTGCTCGACATCCGCATGCCGGACATGGACGGCATCGAAACCGCCCAGCACATTCAGAAACTCGACGATCCCCCCGTGGTGATATTCACCACCGCATATGATGCCTACGCGCTGAAGGCGTTTGAAGTCCACGCGATCGATTACCTGTTAAAACCGATCCGGTTGAGCCGCCTGTTCGATGCGTTGGCGCGCGCCCGCTCGTTCGCGCCCCTGCGCCCCGAGGTGTTGCGCGAGATGAAACCCGACGCGCGCAGCCACCTGTCGGTCAACGAGCGCGGGCGCATCCATCTGATTCCGGTGACGGACATCCTGTTTTTGAAGGCCGAGCTAAAATACGTGACGGTACGCACGGCGGAGCGCGAGTTCCTGCTCGAGGAGTCATTGGCAAAGCTCGAGCAGGAATTTTTCGGCCGCTTCGTGCGGGTGCATCGCAACTGCCTGGTGGCCAGGGACGCGATCCGCGGTTTCGAGCGCGCCGTCGATGCCGAGGGCGAGGGGCATTGGGTGGTACTCTTGACCAATGTCGCCGAGAAAATCGACGTCAGCCGGCGTCAGCAGCATGTTGTTCGCGAACTCGGGAGAATTTTATGAAGTCACTGTTATTCATCGGTATGCTCGCGCTGGCGGCAACGACCGCCGCCGCCGCGGACATGCCGTTCGGCGTGCTCGACATCGGTCTGGGGGCGAGTTATGCGCGGCTCGAACGCGATCTCGATTTCCGTGATATCAACGATTCGCTCGCGAAAAAGGCGGGCAAGCCCGATCTGGGCAAGCGCGGCTACGGCTGCATGCAGCGCGAAGACGATTTTGCCGACGTCGCTTGCGTATCGCACACGGAGCGGCTCGACGGCATCGAGACGCGCGAGATCCGGCTGCATTTTCTAGACGGCCGGCTGCAGCAATTTTCGGTCACTGCAGAAGTGCAAAACTTCGACGCCGTGGTCGGCTATCTGAGCGCGCGCTTCGGCGCGCCGCAGGCGGTGCCGGTGCAAAACCCGGGCGACCAGCCGAGCGTCAGGTGGCAAAACGAAGCCGGCAACATCATCGCGCATCGCGGCAAGGATCTGGTGTTCGTGAACTTCGAACTCGTGTCCTATCCCGACGCCGTCAAACGCAAGCGCGAGGGGCAGCGGCTGCAGTGCGGCTAGTCAGCGCGCGCGCAGCTGCAAACGCGCCGCATCGATCGCCTGCTCGAGATACAGGTTGTAAAACTCCGGTGAGTTGAGGCCGACGATGGTGTCGGCCAGCGGTTTGCCGCGACCGTCGACCAGGATCACCGTCGGCACCGCCCGCACTTCGTACTTGCGCGCAAATTCGGCGTGGGTTGTCATGGCGCCGTCGAAGTCGCGCAGCGGAATCAGCTCGTTCGGCGCCTCGATTTCGCGCAGCACGACTTTGGCGCCGTAGGCGGGGTTGGCGTTCAGCGGTTCCAGATGGTTTTTTTTCGCCCGCGCGCAAAACGGACAGTCCGGCAGCGTGAAGACCAGCATGATCGGCGTGCGATTCGCCGCGGCCGTGCGGCCCAATGCGGCAAAATCATCCGCATACTGAAGCGGCGGGAACTGTCCCTGCGCCAGGGCCGCGCCCGCGGTGCATGCTAAAATCAAAAGCAGAGCGAATTGCCGCGAGTAGTTCGTCATTTTCATTTCGGCAGGAAAATACGCGTGATGAACGCCGCTTCGAACAAACCGCCGTCCGCCATCGTCATTGCCTCGCGCGAAAGCGCGCTGGCGATGTGGCAGGCGCACAATATACAGGCGCGGCTCGCGGAATTATATCCGCAATCGAAAGTGACCATTCGCGGCATGACCACGCAGGGCGACCGCATACTCGACCGCGCGCTCGACAAGATCGGCGGCAAGGGTCTCTTCGTCAAGGAACTCGAGGACGCGCTCGCCAATGGCAGCGCCGATATCGCGGTGCACTCGATGAAGGACGTGCCGATGGTCCTGCCGCCCGGTTTCGCCATTGCGGCGATTACCGAACGCGCCGATCCGCGCGACGCATTCGTCTCCAATAGCTATGCGAATTTCGACGTGTTGCCCGACGGCAGCCGCGTGGGCACCTCAAGCCTGCGCCGCGAAAGCCAGATACGCGCGCGGTTCCCGGGCCTCATCGTCGATCCTTTGCGCGGCAACGTGCAGACGCGGCTGAAAAAACTCGACGACGGCCAGTACGCGGCGATCGTGCTCGCGGCGGCGGGATTGAAGCGGCTGGGCCTGGCCGACCGCATCACCGCGGTTCTCACGCCGGAACAAAGCCTGCCGGCGCCGGGGCAGGGCGCATTGGGCATCGAATGTCGCGCCGATCGTATGGACATTCTCGAGATGATGCGAGTACTGCATGACTCTGCCACCGACGCTTGCGTGCGTGCCGAGCGCGCGCTCTCCCGCGCGCTCGCGGGCAACTGCCAGTTGCCGCTCGGCGCGTACGGCGAGCTGGAAGGCGGGCGCCTGCGGTTGCGCGGGTTCGTCGCGAGCAAGGATGGCACCGAGTTCGTGCGCGCCGAATTGACGGCCGGCGCGCGCGATCCGGAGGCGTTGGGAACCGAGCTCGCCGCGCGATTGCGCGCGCAGGGCGCGACGGAAATTCTCGCCGCCCTCGGTGCTTGATGCGCCGGCCGTGCGCCGCGCCGCCGGTATGCCGATGACAAACGGCATCCGCCCGCTGGGAGATCGCGGCATCGTGGTGACGCGCCCGGCGCACCAGGCCGCGCCGCTCGCCGAAATGATCCGCGCTGCCGGCGGCCGTGCCATCCTGTTTCCCGTGATCGAGATCGCAGATATCGAAGACGTGCGACCGCTGACCGAATTGGTCGGGCGGCTCGACGCTTTTGACCGTGCGATATTCGTGAGTCCCAACGCGGTATACAAGGCGATGACCCTGATCAAGGCGCAGCGCGCGTTGCCGCCGCACTTGAAATACGCGGCGGTCGGCCGCGGCAGCGTGCGCGAGCTCGGGAAATTCGGCGTGACCGATGTCGTTGCGCCCGCGCGTTTCGACAGCGAAGCTTTGCTCGCTCTGCCCGAATTCAGCGATGTGGCCGGACAGCGCCTGATCATATTCCGCGGCGTCGGCGGGCGTGAAGTGCTCGGCGAGGCGCTTATTGCGCGCGGCGCGCGCGTCGAATATGCCGAATGTTACCGGCGCGTGCTTCCGCAGGCAGACCCCGCGCGGTTGCTCGAAGCGTGGCAGGCGAACGCACTGGATGCGATTACCGTGACGAGCAGCGAAGGCCTGCATAATTTCTGCGCGCTCATCGGTACGCGCGGTCGCGCGTGGCTGGAGAACACGCCGCTCTTCGTGCCGCATGCGCGGATTGCCGGCACCGCGCGCGAACTCAAGCTCACGGCGGTTGTGCAGACCGCGCACGGCGACGACGGTCTCGTGGCAGGGTTGCAGCAGTGGTTTGCGGCGCACGGCTGAATGTGCGCGCCTGTTTACAGCCGCGTGCGCACTGATTAGAGTTCGGCTCATGGATGAATTCCCAAATGCGGCGCCGGCTGGCGGGCCGGCGCCCGCGAAGCCGCCGGCGCGCGAACGTTCGCCATACCTGCAGCCGGTCGCGCTCGTCGCTGCGGTGGCGCTCGCGGTATTAGGCTGGCAGTGGTACGACAGCCGCCAGCAAATCAGCGCGCTGCAGCACGAACTCGCGCAACGTCTCGCCGCCGCCGATGTCGAGAACAAGCAAAGCCGCGGCGTCGCCGAGCAAGTGCGCGAAGCCACGCGCGAAGCGCAGGTCAAGTTGGGTGTGCTCGAAGCCAAGCTGCAGGAATCGCAGAACCAGCAAATCGCGCTCGAGGCGCTTTACCAGGAATTGTCGCGCAGCCGCGACGAGTCACTGCTTGCTGACGTCGAACAGACGCTGCTGGTGGCGAGCCAGCAGTTGCAACTCGCCGGCAACGTCAAGTCCGCGCTTATTGCGCTGCAGGCTGCCGATGCGCGGCTCGCGCGGCTCGACCGGCCGCAGCTCGCCGGTTTGCGCAAGGTGATCGCGCGGGACGTCGAGCGGCTGAAGCTGGCACCCTATGTCGATGTGATCGGCATCAGCGCGCGCATCGACAATCTCGCGGGACTGGTCGACAGCCTGCCGCTCGCCATGGAGGCGCGCGCGCCGGATACGGCGGCTGCGGCCGCCAAGGGCGCGGCCGACGCGCCGGGCAGCGCATGGACGCGGTTCACGAGCGAGCTGTGGCGCGACATGCGCGATCTCGTGCGGATTGAAAAAATGGACCGTCCCGACATCGCGCTCCTCACGCCGGGGCAGACGTATTTTTTGCGCGAAAATCTGAAACTGCGTCTATTGGGCGCGCGGCTCGCGCTGCTCGCGCACGACGAAAAAAGCTTCAAGGCCGACCTCAGAGCGGCGCGCGACTGGGTGGTGCGTTACTACGATGGGCGCAATCCCGCGGTCACCAATGCGGTGGCCGCGGTGCGCCAGTTGCAAGACAGCCAGATCAGCATAGAAGTACCTGATGTCGCCTCCAGCCTTGATGCCGTGCGCAACTACCGGCTGGTGCGCGAACGCGCGCGCTGAACCCGGGGGCGCGATGCGTTGGGTATTCTGGATTCTCGGTCTTTTCGCGCTGGCGGTGGCCGTAGCGCTGGCGCTGCGCTTCAACGACGGCTACGCGCTCCTGGTATGGCCGCCGTATCGCGTCGAACTCTCGCTCAATTTCCTGGTGCTGTTGCTCGGCGCGGCTTTCGTCGCGGGCTATCTGCTCGTGCGCTTCATTTTCGGCGCAGTCGCGTTGCCGGCCAAGGTGCGCGAGTATCGCGAGCGCCGCCGCCGCGAGGATTCGCGCGCCATTCTGCTCGATGCGGTGCGCGCGTATTTCGAAGGCCGTTTCGGACGTTCCGAAAAATCCGCGGCGGGCGTGGCGGAAGCGGCGGAAACGGCCGCGCTCGGTCTGGTACTCGCCGCGCGCGCCGCGCACGAACTGCGCCATTACGACGAGCGCGATGCCTATCTCGCGCGTGCCGAGGCGCTCGCGCCCGACGAGCCGGCGATGCGCATCATCGCCGCCGCCGACATGCTGCTCGACCAGCGGCGTTTTCAGGAAGCTTTGCTGGAATTGAAGGGACTGCCTGAAAAGCATACCGCGGCGTTGCGCCTCGAGCTCAAAGCGCAGCAGCAGGCGAAGAACTGGGAGCAGGCGCTGCAGCTTGTCGACCAGCTCGAGCGGCGCAGCGTTTTCGACGCGACGCAGGCCGCCCAGTTGCGGCGTTACGCGCACGTCGAAAATCTCAAGCGCAAGGCGCTCGATCGGCGCGCGCTCGACGAGTGCTGGCAGAAAATTCCGGCCGAGCAGAAGCGCGATGTCAAAATTGCGGCCGCCGCCGCACTATGTTATCTCGCGCTGGGCGGGGTCGCGCAGGCGCAGCAGATCGTCGAGCAGGCGCTCGCGATGGAATGGGACTCCGAGTTGGTCGGGCTGTACGCGGAATGCGACGGGCCCGATACGATCCGGCAGATCGAGCGTGCCGAGCAGTGGCTGAAATCCAACCGGCGCGACGCGGTCCTGCTCCTGACTCTGGGCCGGCTGTGCGCGCGCCAGGAGTTGTGGGGCAAGGCGCAGAATTACCTGGAGGCGAGCATCTCGGTCGAGCCCCTGCACTCGGCGCATCTGGTCCTAGCCGAATTGCACGACCGCCTCGGCAACGCCGACGCCGCGCGCCGGCATTACCGGGAAAGCCTCGACCTCGCGGTCAATCAATTGAAGCAAATCACGGGCGGGCGCCGGCGCACCCTGCATTGAGCGGGTGCGTTGGGTTCGGGCAAGTCAATGAGCAGGCGCCGTTCGTCTCGCACGGTTCACGCCGCGGGCTTGGCGGCGGTAAAAGCGTCGGAGAAAAACTCGTCTTCGGGCAGGCCGCGGCGGGTTGTGAAATCGCGATGCGCCGATTCCACCATGACCGGCGCGCCGCAGGCGTAAACCTGGCAGCCGCTGAGATCCGGCAAATCCTGCATGACGGCGTGGTGGACGAGGCCCGTGCGGCCCGTCCAATGGTCACCCGGCAGCGGTTCCGACAATACGGGCACGTATTTGAAATTGGCGTGGCTGCGCGCCCACTCTTCGGGCAGCGCGTTCATGTAAAGGTCCGCGCGCACGCGCGCACCCCAATACAAGACCATGGGCCGCGCAGTCTTGACGTGAAACGCATGTTCGACGAGTGATTTGACCGGCGCGAAACCGGTGCCGCTTGCCAGCAGAACGATCGGCTTGGCGCTGTCGTCACGCAGAAAAAAAGTGCCGAACGGACCTTCGAAGCGCAGGATGTCGCGCACTTTCATCGTATTGAAGACGTGCTGGCTGAACGGCCCTCCGTAATTGCGCAAGTGCAGTTGCAGTAACTCGTCGTCGTGCGGACCGTTGGCCATCGAGAGACTGCGGCGCGAGCCGTCCTTCATCAGAATGTCGATGTACTGGCCGGCGAGAAACTGCAGCCGTTCGGATGCGGGCAGCTTCAGGTACAAAACCATGATGTCGTCGGTGACGCGTTCCATTTTTTGCACGCGGCAGGGCAGAGTCCTGATCTGGATATCCTTCACGGCGCTCACTTCGCGGCATTCGATCACGACGTTGCCGCGCGGCTTGGCCTGGCAGAAAAGGGCCAGGCCGAGCCGCTTCTCGGCTTCGGTGAGCGCGCTCTCCTGGTAGGTGCCGTAATCGACGCTGCCCGCCAGCACCGTGCCTTTGCAAGTGCCGCACGCACCGTTGCGGCAGCCGTACGAAATCACATAGCCTTCGCGCAGCGCAGCATCGAGTATCGTCTCGTCGTCCTGCACCGCGAACACGTGGTTGCTGGGACGAATGGTTACCTGGTTGGGCATGTCAAACCGCAATTATCGGCGGCCCCGGCGGAGTGCCGCTTTTTTAAGTTAGAATTTGCACCCTATGCGACGCTTACTCATCATCGGTTGCGGCGACGTTGCGTTGCGCGCGCTGCCGCAATTGCGCGAACGCTACCGCATTTACGGCCTGACCCGTAATCGCGCGCGGGCGCCGCTGCTGCGTGAAAGCGGTGTGGTGCCGATCGTGGGGAACCTCGATGATCCGGCGAGTCTCGACGGATTAACGGGCATCGCCCATGATGTTCTGCACAGCGCTCCGCCGCCCTCGCAAGGCGCGCGCGATACGCGCACCGCCCATTTGATCGCAACGCTGGCAAAGGCCAAAAGTCTACCACAGCAACTCGTCTACATCAGCACGACCGGGGTGTATGGCGACTGCGCCGGCGAGCTGATCGACGAGACCCGCACATTGCATCCGCAGACGGAGCGCGCCAACCGCCGCGTCGACGCCGAGCGCCAGTTGCGCGAATGGGGCAGGCGCAGCCGTGTGCGCATTTCGATATTGCGCGCGCCGGGAATATATTCGGAAGAAAGGTTGCCCCTTAAACGCCTGGCAGAGGGCCTGCCCGCATTGAATGCCGACGAAGACGGTTACAGCAATCACGTGCACGCCCAGGACCTTGCGCGCATGGCGGTTGCCGCGCTGCGCTTCGGCCACCCCGGACGCATGTACAACGCCAGCGACGACAGTGTCCTCAAGATGGGCGAGTATTTCGATCTCGTCGCGGATCATTGCGGGCTGCCGCGTCCGCCGCGCTTGTCGCGCGCGGAGGCCAGGGAACGCATACCGGCCAACATGCTGTCGTTCATGAACGAGTCCCGGCGGCTGTCCAACCGGCGCCTCAAAACCGAGCTGCGGTTTAAATTGAGTTACCCGACGGTGCGCGACGGTATCGGCGCCGCCGAACGCGCGTCAGACCAGCGCCGATGAGCGCAGTGATAATTATCACCAACGCGCCCGACCGAGATGTCGCGGAAAAAATTGCGCGTGCGCTGGTCGACCGGAAACTTGCCGCGTGCGTTAACATTCTCGCCCGGTGCTCGTCGGTGTACCGCTGGCAGGGCAACGTCGAAACCGCTACCGAAGTGCCAGTGCTGATCAAGACGCGCGCCGAGATCTATGCCGAAGTGGAAGCCGCGATAAAAAGCCTGCATCCGTATGAACTCCCGGAAATCGTGGCGGTCCCGGTGGCGCACGGGTCGGACGAGTACCTCGATTGGATAAACGCCGCGACCGTAACCGAGATAGGCTGACTTGCGAATGCCGAGACTGATATCCATTTTGACGCTGCTGTTTTCCATCTGCGCCGGCGCGGTTGCACAGGATTTGCTCGAGCCCGAAAAAGCGTTTCAATTTTCGGCGCGCCTGCTCGACGCCGGGCAGGTCGAAGTGCATTACGCGATTGCGCCCGGTTACTACCTGTATCGCGAAAAATTCAAGTTCGCCGCCGATCCGCCGGCTGTCAGCATTGACGCGACGCAGTTGCCGCCGGGCAAAGTCAAGAAGGACGAATTTTTCGGCGAAGTGCAGATTTATCGCGGCGAGCAGCGATTCGTGCTGCCGGTCAAGGGGCTGACCGCGCAGGCGCCGCATTTCACGCTGAACGTGGTGTCGCAGGGCTGCGCCGACCTCGGCGTGTGTTATCCGCCGCAGGAACAGAAGGCGGAACTGACGCTCGCCGCATTCAGCCCCGCTGGCACCGCGACCCCTGCAACGCCGTTTTTGTCCACCGCGCCGGCCGCGCGTGCGCCCAATCCTCAATCCGAAGACGCCGTGATCGCGGGGTTGTTCAAAGGCGGATTCTGGGTGCTGCTGGCGAGCTTTTTCGGTTTCGGCCTGCTGCTGGCGTTGACGCCGTGCGTATTCCCGATGATTCCGATCCTGTCGGGCATACTCGTGCCGCACGGCGCACATCTCACGCACGTGCGGGGATTTGTGTTGTCGCTGGTTTACGTTCTTGGCATGGCGATCACATATGCGCTGGCCGGAATCGCCGCGGGTTTGCTGGGCACGGTGTTGTCGGCGGCATTGCAAAACGTGTGGGTGCTGTCGGGTTTCGCGGCGATTTTCGTGCTGCTCGCGTTATCGATGTTCGGCTTGTACGATTTGCAGTTGCCGACTGCTTTGCAAAGCAAACTGGCGGCGACAAGTAACAAATTGCACGGCGGTCATTTCGTCAGCGTGTTTTTCATGGGTGTGCTGTCCGCGTTGATCGTGGGGCCTTGCGTCGCGGCCCCACTCGCAGGCGCATTGCTCTACATCAGCCAATCGGGCGACGGTGTGCTGGGCGGCGCGGCGTTGTTCGCGATGGCGCTCGGCATGGGCGCGCCGTTGCTGGCCGTGGGTGCGTCGGCGGGTACGTTGTTGCCGAAAGCCGGCGCGTGGATGGAAACGGTGAAACGGTTTTTTGGCGTCGTATTGCTTGGCGTGGCGATTTACCTCGTATCGCCGCTCCTGCCCGTGGCGGCGCATATGCTCGCGTGGGCCGCACTCCTGATCGTGTCCGCAATTTATCTGCATGCGCTCGATCCGTTGCCGCCCAACGCGTCGGGCGTGCGCAAGCTCTTCAAGGGGATAGGTGTCATTGGTTTGCTGGCCGGCGCAGCCTTGCTGGCCGGCGCATTGTCGGGCGGCCGCGATATTTTGCAACCGCTTTCCGGTTTACGCAGCGCAGCTGCAACTGTGGACCGTGCGCCGGTATTCCAACGCATCGATAGTCCGGCGCGACTCGACGACGCGATCCGGGCCGCGGCGGGCAAGCCGGTCATGCTCGATTTTTATGCCGACTGGTGCGTCTCATGCAAGGAAATGGAGCGCTATACCTTTGTTGATGATGCGGTGCGCGCGAAAATGGCCGGCCTCGTCGCGTTGCAGGCGGATGTCACCCAGAATCTTGATGACCACAAGGCGCTGCTCAAGCGCTTTAACTTATTCG
>CAZEAX010000041.1:0-18343 GCA_964510405.1 uncultured Streptomyces sp.
GCACCTTGATTCGCCCTGATTTGATAAAAGGCATGGCTGACGCGGTGGTCGCAAAAACGAGATGGACTTCGCCCTGCAACAGCGCAAGTTGCGCGGGACCGCCGCCTTTGTACATGACGGTTGGAATGTCGGCGCCGGATTCGATCCTGAAAATCTCGGCCGCGATATGCCCCGTCCCGCCCATGCCCGGCGCGGCCGCCCTGATCTGGCCCGGCTTCGCTTTGGCGAGTGCGATGAGTTCCTTGACCGATGACACGGGCAGCGCAGTGTTTACGACCAACACCAGCGGCTGGGTAGTCACCTGGCTGACGGCGGCGAAATCGAGCGCCGCATCGTACGCAAGCTTGCTGCCGAGAAAAGGCGTGATCGTGTGCGCGGCATAGGCAAACAACAAGGTGTAACCATCCGGCGCGGCTCTGGCGGCAATTTCGGTGCCGACGATGGCGCCCGCCCCGGACCGGTTATCGACCACCATCTGCTGTTGCAGCAACGGTGAGAGTTTGACGGCGATGATTCTCGCCACGATGTCCGTGCTGCCGCCCACCGGTACCGGCACGATCAGGCGTATAGCCCGGTCCGGATAAACGCCGGGCTGCGCTGCTGCATAGCCACCGGCACCCGCAAGGAAAAGGAGCGCCGTTACGCGAAAGCGTGTCTGCACGGGCTGCGGCCGCAAATCCGCTAACGCCGACCCGCGCTTCGCACCGATCAGGCGCGCAATTCCGGGAATACTCTTTCTTCGTCGAATACCCCGGTCTTGGTTCTGAGAACCACTATGCCGCCGCTCTTGCCCAGGGTCTTTCTCAGAATTCCGGCGCGGCTGCCTTCTTCCTTGGATTTGAAGGTGCGAACGACCTTCTCGGTGTCGTCGTGCTTCAGCACCCAGCTTTCTTTCGATTGATCGAATCGCAGCGTAAATTTTCTCTTCACTTGCCAACCCCTCCGTTGGTTAAATGATTTGCCAGATTTGCCAGATTTGCCAGATTTGGCTAAGCGGCAGCGGTTTCGTTTTCGCGCACCGCGTAGACGTCGGTGATCTTGCTCAGACCTTTAAATTCTATCGCATTACCGCAATCGTCGCTGACGGTCATCAGCATCTGCTCGCGCACCGTCCCTTTTTGGGTGACGCTCGGCTTGTTGATCCAGTGCGCGCCCGTTTGCTCGAGACGCGTCGCGGCTTTCTGAAAATCCTCCAGCGTCATCACGACGCCGAAATGGCGCAGCGGCGTCGCCAGCGCCCCGCCGATCTTGCGTCCCTTGTCGCCGATCACTTCTTCCGGCGCAAGATGCGCGACGATATGGTGGCCGAAGAAATTGTAGTCGACGCGCCCCTTGACCTTGCGGCCCTCGGTACATTGCAGCATCTCGCCGTAAAATTTGCGCGCGCGGTCGAGGTCGTTTACCGCGAAAGAAAAATGAAACAAGGTATTGCTCATGAGGTGGCTCCTTTGAGTGGATAGCCTGCGATTGGTGGCTTCAGTATATCTATTTCCGGCCGCCCGCGAAATTCTACACCGGCCCTGCTTATTCCACCGGCCCCGATTGTTCATTCTGCCGCGCCATTCTGTCCGCCACCCAGAAGCACGCCAGCGCAATCACGATGGCAAGTATCGCCACCGTGAAAGCGAGCGGCCTGCCATGCCACAAGCCGCCGAACCACTCGTTGAAGCGCACCACGTAAACCGCGACTTTACCTCCCAGACGTTCAATCTGGAATTCATACGCCCGCGGATTGGCGAATTCAATCGCCGCAGTTCCGGAATCGTCCGCAGCAAAGTAGTAAATCAGCACGGCGCCGGCCAGGCCGGCAACGAGAATTATCACGCCCGAGTAAAAAATGCGTCCGTGCAAGGGCAGTTCCCGTATTTTCGCCGGCAGTCTCTTGGCGCTCGACTGCGACTCTGCATCGGCACTCATGGCATATTCACAAGCGTTGCACGGACAGCGCGGCAATCGAAAGTTACTTTTCGCCGGCCTTGCCGACGGCTTTCGCGTCGGGCGGATTCGCCGGGGGCTCTATGGGCGTTGGTGCCTTGCCGGGAATCTCCGCTTTTTGCGCGTCGGCTTTTGGCGTTTCCGCCTTTGGCTTGTCCGCTCTTGCCTGTTCAGCGGGTGCCGTGCCCACCTCGCGCGTCAGCTTCTGATAAACCACATAGGTGAACACGCAAGCCAGTATTGCGAATACTATCGAATTGATTCCGAGTTTTTTGACTGCTTTGGTGTCTTTCGGAAAGAACATGAGCTGGATGCCGGCTTCATTTGCGTAAAGCTTGGCGTCGTACACCGCACGCTTCTCCGGATCGGACAAAATCTTGTAACCGTCGCGGATCATGCTCAGCTGGGTCATCGTGTCCGCGGTGCCGCGCACGCTCGTGGTTGCGCCGAGTTTTTCCGTCAACCTCGCGTACGCCTCGTCGATCTGTTCCTGCGTGGCTTTATGCGGAACGCCGAGCATTTCATAGAACGAAATCTTCATTGAGATTCCTTTCGGTCACGAGATCGCAGGCGTCTCCATGCCTCGAATATATAGGAATATCCGGCGTCGAAGTACATTAATAGTTCACACGACCCGCCGCTTCATCGCTGCTCTCCGGTAATTCCCGCGGACCGGATGACTTTCTGCAACCGTTCCTTGTCTTCGCGCAAGAATCTCGCGAACGCCTCCGGCGTGGTCGCGCCCGGCTCCGCACCCTGCGCTCGCAACCGCTGCACCATGTCCGGCTCCGCGAGAATTTTTTTCAGCTCGGCATTCATCGTATTGATCGCGCTGCGCGGCGTGCGGACCGGCGCAAAGAGCCCGTACCACAGCACGTATTCGTAACCGGGCACGCCGGACTCGGCGATGGTGGGCACCTCGGGCATCGCCGGTGAGCGGCGCGCATCGCCCACGCCGAGCGCACGCAGTCTTCCCGATTTGACCAGCGGGATGAGCGGCGGCATGGGATTGAACAAGACCTGGACCTGTCCGCCGAGCAGATCGGTGATCGCGGGACCCGCGCCTTTGTACGGCACGTGCACCAGATCGATCCCCACCATCGTCTTCAACAACTCCATGCACAGATGATTGGCCGAGCCCGCGCCGGACGAGCCGTAATTGAGCCTGCCCGGTTGAGTTTTCGCGAGCGCTACCAATTCCTTCACCGATTGGACCGGCACGCTTGCATTCGCGACGAGCAGTTCGGGGTTGATCACGAGCAGCGTCACCGGCGCGAAATCCCGCGCCGGGTCATACGAGAGCCCGGGGTTGAGCAGCGGATTGATGATCATGCCCGCCGCCGTGGCGAACAACAGCGTGTACCCGTCGGGGGCGGCGCGGGCAGCTATCTCAGTGCCGACGACGCCGCCCGCCCCGCCGCGATTGTCGATCACGACCTGCTGGCGCCACACTTCGGCAAGGCGCATGGCGAGCACGCGCGAAACAAAATCAGTGCCGCCGCCCGGCGGGAACGGCACGACCCAGCGCACGGGCCGGTTCGGATAATCTTCGCGCGCCCGCGCTTGCGTTGTTGCTATCGCAAGCACCACGAGCATTGTTGCGCAGAGCACGCTGCCTGCGACCCTTCTTTTTCCAGCAGAACAATTGTCACTCATGCTTCAATCCCGCTGACGCGATGACCCTGCGCTGGCGATCGAAATCCTTGCGCAAAAATTCCGCCAGTCCTTCCGGCGTGCTGCTCTGCGGATCGGAGCCCTGCCCGATCAGGCGCTGAGCGACGTCAGGCTCGGCGGCTATTCGTACCAGTTCTGCGTTGAGCCGTGACACGACCGCGCGCGGCGTGTGCGCCGGCGCGAAAATTGCGTACCAAGACACGTATTCGAATCCGGGCACCCCCGCCTCTGCGATCGTCGGCACATCGGGCACGGCCCGCGACCGCTGTGCGGAACTTACGCCGAGCGCGCGCAACCGGCCGCTTTTCACGTGCGGCAGGAACGGCGGGATCGGATTGAACATGAGCTGCACCTGTCCCGCGAGCAGATCGGTGATCGCCGGCCCCGCGCCTTTGTACGGCACGAACACGATGTCGATGCCGGCCATGGACCTGAAGAGTTCCATCGCCAGATGATTGACGCCGCCGCTGCCCGACGTTCCGTAATTGAGCTTGCCGGGACTGCCTTTCGCGAGCGCGATGAGTTCTTTCACCGATTGCACCGGCAGCCCGCCATTCACCACCAGCAGTTGCGGATTGGCGGCGACGAGGCCTACCGGCGAGAAATCCTTGAGCGGGTCGTAGGCGAGTTTCGGCACCAGGATCGGCGTGATGATCATGATGCCCGCGGTCGCGAACAAGAGCGTATAGCCATCGGGCGCCGACCGCGCGACCAGCTCCGCGCCGACCACGCCGGCCGCACCGCCGCGATTGTCGACGACGACCTGCTGATGCCACGCATCGCCGAGTTTCTGGCTGAGCAGCCTCGCGACCGGATCGGTGCCGCCGCCCGGCGGATAGGGAACGACGAGGCGTATCGGGCGTGAGGGATACGCGTCGACCGCCAACGCGGCGATAGCCGGAGTCCCGCACACGAGCGCGAATGCGGAAACGGTACGCACGATCCTGCTCATGAGCCGCGCCCACCCTGGCACTCTCCCGCAAGCGGAGGAGGAAATTATTGAAATGCGCACTTTGGAATTCGCATCCGGCGTGCGTCGCTTTTCAAGCCGAGCGCGCCGCCTGCGCCTTTTTCTCGCGCTCGACGATTTTTTCAAAACGCTTGAGCAACTTCTGCGCGCGAATGACGACCGGCACGTCGATCATCTTGTCGCCGATGCGGAACGACGCCTTGCCGGCGGCGGACGCCTCCTTGTCGAGCGCTATGACCTTGCGCGCATATTCGACTTCGGCCGCGGCGGGCTTGTATTCCTCGTTCACGATCTCGACCTGCTTGGGATGGATGCACGCCGCGCCCGCATAGCCGAAATCGCGCGAGCGGCGCACCATTTTGCGGAATTCGTCCCAGTCGCCGATTTCCGCGACCGTGCCCATGAAACCGAGCGGCATGAGGCCGGCCGCCTTGGCGGCGAGGATCATCTGCTGCTTCGGATTCAGCAGCGTCTCCGCGTTGGGCACCATGTCGCAATCGAGCGAGAGATCTTCGCTGCCGAGTATCATGGCCGCGGTGCGCGGCACCGCGCGCGCGATCTCATGCAGACGGAAAAATGCGTCGGCGGTCTCGACCATCGCGATGAACCGTATCTTGCCGGCCTCGATCCCGCGCTGCGCTTCGAGCCGCGACACGTAGTCGTCGAGTATACGCAGGTGCGATGCGCTGTCCACCTTGGTCACCGCGATCGCGTCGACCTGCGGCAGCACCGCGTATTCGAGGTCGCGCACCGCGAGCTCGATCGGGCAGTTGATGCGCACGCTGACATCGCCGCCGCCGCGAACGACCTTGTGCGTCGCGGCTTCGATCAGCTTGCGCGCGGCCTTCTTTTCCTGCGGCGGCACGCTGTCTTCGAGATCGAGCTGCACGCAGTCGGCGCCGCGCGTGTGCGCCTTGTCGACGAAGCGGTCCTGGTTCACCGGCACCGACAGAAGCGAGCGCCAGACGGGTAATTCGCGTGTCGTCGACATTGTCATTTCACTTTCCTGGCGTTATATGCGAGTGTGAACTGGTCGAGCCGCGGCTGGTAGCTGACGCCCTTCGGCGACGCGATCGAAAACGAATAGAAATAAAGCGGCATGACCGCGACGTCGTCCATCGCGATCTCGCTGGCGCGCGCGAGCAGGTCCTTGCGCTTCGCGTCGTCGAGCGTTAGAAAAGCGGTGTTGACGAGCTCGTCGACGCGCGGATTCGAATAGCGGCCGCGGTTGTTGACGCCCTTCCCGTTCGCAATATCGTATGTGACGGCCACCGAATTGAGCGCTGTCGCCATTTCCGACATCGCGCCCGAACTGAGCATCCAGATGCTGAATTCGCGCTTGGTGGTGCGCGGGAAATAGATGTTCCACGGCATGACATCCACCCTGGTGATCACGCCGATCCGCGTCCACATCTGGGCGATCGTCTGGATGATCTTGCTGTCGTTGGTCAGGCGGTCATTGGGGCCGTTCAACGTGATGTTCAAGCCGTTCTTGTAGCCGGCTTCGGCGAGCAGCGCCTTGGCCTTTTGCGGATCGTACGGATAAGGCGAGAGCTTGTTCGACGTGCCGAAGAGCCCGTTGATCAGCAATTGGCCCGCGGGATCGGTCGTGCCGGCCATGAGGCGCTGGCTGATCGCCTTGCGGTCGATCGCGTAGGACAGCGCCTGGCGCACGCGTTTGTCCTGCAAGGGGTTCGTCATTGCGCCGGGACCGGGATTGATCGCGGTCACGAAAGGTGTGGTATCGCGACCGACGTCCAGACCCAGATACACCGGCAGCGCCGGCTGGCTCTGCACGATGTTGAAGTTGGCGTTCTTAACCCGCTGCACCAGGTCGGGCGGCACGTTTTCGATGACATCGACGTCGCCTGCGAGCAGCGCTGCAACGCGGGCGCCGTCGTTGGTGATGAAACGCAGAGTCACTTTGCTCCAGTCGGCCTTCCGGCCCCAGTAATGCTCGTTGCGCGTCATGATGAGCCGGTCGCCGGTGACATAAGCGCCGAATACGAAGGGGCCTGTGCCGGCCATTGCCTTGCCGCTGTTGAAATCGGCGGTGGTTGCGTGACGGTTCGCGCTCGGGATGATTACGATCTCCGGCACCATCGTCGGCAGCAGCGGATCGGGATACCTGGTCTCTATCCTGACCTTGAGCGGATCGACGGCCACGACCTGCTTGATCGAGCGCGTGAACAGTGCGAGCGACGCGGGAGAATTCGGTACGTTGGGTCCGCGTTCGAACGAAGCGACCACGTCCTCCGCCGTAAACGAAGAGCCGTCGGAGAATTTCACATTCGGACGCAACTGGAATTCCCACGTCGTGTCGCTCGTGCGCCGCCATGCGGTCGCGAGCGCCGGCACGAGATCCATTTTCTCGTCGAACGCGACGAGCGCCTCGAAGAAATGCCGCGCGACCGCCTTGTTCGGCGAATTGTTGGCAAACTGGGGGTCGAGCGACGTAATCGGAATCCCGAGCCCTATCGTCAGGTCCTGCGCGAAAACCTGCAGCGAGAGGCCCGCCCCCAGCAACACCCACGCGACCATTCGAGTTACCAAGCCACATACCTGGCGCAGCATTATTGCTCTCCTGTTTTTAAGCCGCGGCTACTTCGCCGGCTGGAAGGTCGGCAACGGATACCGTGCCGCCTCGGGCATGGGCACCAGCTCGACGCGCATGCCGCTCGCTATCGACGCGACATCGGAGGTGATTACGCGCGCCATCATGCCGACGCCGTCGGTGAGATCGATCTCCGCGAGTATCGTCGGGGCCTCGGCGCCGAAAGGCTCGCTCACGTGCTTGTAGACGCGCGCGAAGGAAACGATAGTGCCCTGCCCCTTGCTGCGCTGCCATGCGAGTTTTGTCGACCAGCAATGCGGACAATTGTGGCGCGGGAAGAAAATTACTTGCTTGCAGTCTTCGCAATGCTGCAGCATGAGTTCGCCGCGCTGCCAGCCTTCGATCAGCGGGCGGTTGGTCGAAGTGACGGCCGGTTGGGGGTACGCTGGAGTCGACATGTGCTTACGCCTTTTCGAGTATGACCGCCGAGGTCGACAGGCCGTGTCCGTACGAAATCATGCCGAAGCCCGATACGACGCCACGCTGCGCATCGCGCACCTGGCGGCGCTCGCCTTCGCCGCGCAACTGGCGCGTCGCTTCGACCAGACCGATCAGTCCCGCGGAACCGCCGGCCTGACCGCACGACAACTGCCCGCCCCCGGTATTGAGTGGAAAACTGCCGTCGTGCGTGAGCCGGTGCCGGTCGAGAAACGCGCCGATCTCGCCCTTTTTGCAGAAACCCAGATCTTCGAGCTGGATCGCCGCCATGATCGGAAAATCGTCGTAGAGCTGCACGAAATCCATGTCCTTGTGCGCATAGCCGGCTTCCTCGAACAATTCGTCGCGAAACAGTTCCCAGCCGCCGCGTACCGGCGCGACTTCGCCGACCGGATGGTTGTGTCTTTCGCGCGCGCTCAAGACGCGTACGCCTTTGCCGCGCGGCACGCGATCGAGCGGACCGATCACCACCGCCTCGGCGCCCGAGCACGGCATCACGCAATCGTATAACCGCAAGGGGTCGGCGATCAGCGGCGCGTGCAGATAATCGTCGAGGCTCATCGGCCCGCGCAACAGCGCGGCATCGTTGAGCCGCGCATTGGCGCGCAAATCGACGGCGATGCGCCCGAATTGCTCCCGCGTCGTGCCGTAGAGTTCCATGTGCTTGCGCTGGATGATGCCGAACAGTCCCGGCGGCCCGCCGTAGCCGTGCGGCACCAGATAGTCCTGGATCGCCGACGTGAACTGCGCGATCCGGCGCTTGAACGCCGCGACGTCCTGCGCGCCGCCGCCGACACACAATACATAGTCCGCCTGGCCGGCTTCGACTGCGCGCACCGCGTTTGATACGGAAATCAACGGCCCGGCGCCCGCCGCGGTCGACTTGTACGCCCACGAGACGCTCATGCCGAAATATTCGGCGGTGGTCACCGCGGTGTCCGGCGCCAGGTTCGTCGCATCGACCGAAATGCCGTTCACTTCCTCCTTGGTGATGCCGGCGCTGCGCAAAGCAGCGGCGGCGGCTTCGCCCAGATAACCGAATATGGTCTGGCGCGGCTTTTTGTCGTACGCAGCGCTGCCGTACCCGATGATGCCGACGTTCTTCGATAGCATGTGTGGATCCTCGTGCGGCGCCCGGCGGTCGCCAATAAAAACCGGAATTACGCTTTTAGCGAAACGCGCATCAGCGCCGGGCTTCGGCAGCCCGGTCGAACACTTTGCGTTGCCCCCCGCCTGCGCTGCTTGTCAGCTCGTGCTTGGCAATTTTGCCCGAAGTCGTATGGGGAAATTCATCCATGTATTCGATGTAGCGGGGCACCTTGAATGGCGCGAGCTTGTCCTGACAGAAAGCGATGACCTGCGACGGCGTTATCTGCTCGGCCGAGTATCCGGGTTGCAGCACGATGCAGAGCTTCACTTCTTCGCCGCGCTTTTCATCGGGCACTGCGACTGCCGCCGTTTCGAGCACACCGGGAATGTCCGCGGCGACCGATTCGATTTCGCGCGCGGAAATGTTTTCGCCGCTGCGGCGTATCGAGTCCTTGATCCGGCCCTCGATATACAGGTAGCCGTCATTGTCCTGCCGGAACAAGTCCCCGGTCCTGAACCACTCGCCCGCGAATGCGCTGCGCGTGGCGTCGGGCTTGTTGTAATAGCCCTTCAATATCGCGCGGCCGCTGATCCAAAGTTCGCCGGTCCTGCCCGGCGCAACGTCGGCGCCGTCGGGGCCGACGATGCGGCATTTCCGGTACGGCGCCGGCAGACCGCACGAGCCCGAGCCGCTCATCGCGGCCGCGTCGATCGGCATGTAGATCGTCGAGCCGGTCTCGGTCATTCCATAGAGTTCGCGTACCGGCGCATTAAATTTATCCTCGAGCGATTTGTGCAGACCCTTGCTGAGTCCCGCAATGGAAATCCACGCGATGTCGAGCTTCGCGAGGCCGGGATGATCGGGCAGTTTCGCCGTCGCATCGGTCGCCGCAAAGAAATCGATGTCGTAATCGACGAGCCGCTGCTGCAATTGCGTCAGGCTGAAGCGCCTGGCTACGTATGCAGTCGAACCGAGATACAGGCACATCAGAAACCGCCACTTGCCGCCCATGTAGGTCAGCGGCTTGTCGATCAGCAAGCGCCTGGGAGGCGGCCCCTGATGCGAGCGGACCCAGCCGAGCACCAGCCAGTAATCCTGCGTAAGCATGCAGCCTTTGGGAAATCCGGTGCTGCCCGAGGTGAACTGTATGCTCATCAGCGTCTCGGCGGTGGGCCGCGGCACTGCGGGCGCCGTGGCTGCCGCTGCGTCGACGATGCGCTGCCAGCTCGACGGCTGCTGCGCGCTCGCCGCGCCGTGCAACACCACGTTGGCGGGAGCAACGAGCGTGTTGCAGTTGGCGATGGCTTCGAATACCTGCAGGCAGGATTCGTCGATCACGAGATAAGTCGAGTCGCTGTCCTTCAACACGTATTCGAGCTCGCGGCTCGTGTACTGCATGTTGACCGGAACCATCACCGCCCCCAACCGCGCCAGCGCCATCCAGGTGACCACGTACGCGGGAACGTTCGGCAGCATGACGGCGACGTGCGAATCCGGCCCGACGCCGAGCGCATGCAGCGCGTTCGCGCATCTCAAGGTCGCGCAGGCGAAGTCGGCGAACGAAATCCGCGTGCCGTCGTCGATCGAGATCCACAGCGGACTGGAACCGAAACGGCGTGCGGCATCGTCGACGAGATCGGGCAGGCTCGCAAAAGGCACATCTTTATCGAGACGATTCATGGTTTGCTTCGATGAACGCGGGGCGGCACGCGGCAGACTTTGCCGCGCGTCGGGTGAAATCCGGTTTTCATGTTACCGGCGTCGCGCCGCAGCAGCAAGCGCGGGCACGCTTCGCCTGGTCGAGAATATCGCCGCGCCGTAGTAAACTCCACGCGGGAGGAATCGATGAAAGCTCATTATCAGCTGATGGCCCTGCGCGCCGCGTTGTTGCTCGCCACGCTCTGCGCCGGCAGCGCGCTGGCGCAGGCGTCGGCATCGCACGACCGCGCGCTGCGCGCGTTCGAAGTCGTGCGCTCGGTGCTCCAGCACCCGCGCTGCCAGAATTGCCATATCGCCGGCGATTCGCCATTCCAGGACGATCGGGAAACGCCCCACGATCAGGGCATCGTGCGCGGCCCGACCGGCCGCGGTGCTGCAGGCAACGAATGCTCGTCCTGTCACCAGAAAACAAATTTGCCTGCCGCCTATGGGGAACATGCGCCGCCGGGTTCACCGGGGTGGCGCCTGCCGCCGCCGGAAACCAAAATGATTTTCAACGGCCTGAGTCCGGGCGAACTCTGCCGCAACCTCAAGGACCGCCGTGCCACGGGCGGCCGCACTCTCGCCAAAGTGCGCGAACACATCCGCAGCAACGGGCAGGTCGCGTGGGGATGGGCGCCCGGCGGCAACCGCGCGACACCGCCCGTATCGCGCGCGGAAACCGTCGCCGCGTTCCAGACATGGATGGATGGCGGCGCACCCTGCCCCAAGTAAGCAATTTGCCCCGTCCCCGGGCGTTCCCGCGGCGAAAAAACGCAACGGCATTGATCTGGATCAGATGGCGCCCTGCGCGATCGGCCCAGAATTTCCCCAGATGATCGTGGTTCGAAGCTCGTTCATTGAGGAGTCGATATGCTGCTCAAATCGTTCAGCGGAATTTGCAACGTGCTGCTTCATGCGGTCGCACTGGGATGTGCCGCGGCCAGCGTTTATTTTTTTCTCGGGCCTACAATCGAACTGGTGATGGTCGCCCTGATCATGCTCGGCGCAGCGGTTGCATTTGAGGTGATTGCCGCCGTCGTCAGCGACGACCGGACGGCGCACACCTAGCTCCGCAAAGCTTCGCGAGACGACCGCGGGCGCCGTACGCGCCGGCGGTTGTCTCGCGCGTCACTCCCACAACCGTTCGGGCAGCGGCAAACCGGCCAGATCCGGCGCGGTCAACGGGCCGTCGGCCTGAATACCCATCTTCTCCAGCACGGCTATCAGTTGCCTGCAGTGCTGGGCGGAATGCCAGGTGACGCGCTCGAGAACCCGGTGCGCCGAGGTGTCGCCGTAATAGGTGTTTAGCATGCGCGACAGCGAGCGATCTTCCACCCCGCGCCACCACGTCTCGAAGCGCGCCCACACGCCGGCGCCGTAACGCGCGATATCGTCGCCGGTCTGCAGCGATTCGGGCGGTTCGTTATCGGCGATCTTCACCGAATACTCCGCGCCGTCCCACGTTTCCAGAAACGATTCGCCGATCCGGAACACGTGATAACACAACGTCCTGATCACGCGCGGGCGATGCGGAATCACGCGCTCGCGAAAGCGGTCGGCGGGAAATTGCCGCGCGTAGCGCTGGGCCGCGGCAAACACCATTTCATACTTCTTGTAGAGCTGCTCGGGCGACAGCCGGTCGGCGCCGGGCATCGGCAGGCCGGCAAGTTTCGCAAACGGGTCCAGCATCTGGCCCATCGCGTACTGGTCGCCTTTTGCCAGCACGGGCACCTTGCGCAGCCCGTACTTGTTGAGCAGTAATTCGCGGCCGCCGGCGTCGTTCAAGACGTCGATCACGACCATGTCGACGCCGTTTTTCGAAAGAAACTCTTTCGTTCGGAGGCAGCTACTTCATCCCGGCTGGGTGAAGTACATGAACTTGTCGGGGGGGATATCCATTGCGCTCTCCTGTGAACCCCGGACATCAGCGTCCGGGGGGTGGCTTGGGACCCCGCCATTTTGCCTGAAACTTGAAGGGCGCGAAACGCGGCGCCCGTCCGCGCCCGAAGGGGTCGGACAATAAACGGAAAAATGCGCGGCAAAAATACGATCCAATTTGGCTTGCGTTAACCCTGCTGCCAGCCTATTCTGCATCAAAAATCCGCCCGGCGCGCCGCACCCGCCGAGCAATATTGAACCGTGTTCGGGAGCCAAGGGAGTCGCGATGCCGTTATTGGCACCGGGTGTTATGCAATCGTCAGGTCTTGACCGGTCCGCCACGGAACACCGGCGGCCGGAGCGGTTCATGCTCGTCGGATTCTGCCTGGCGCTCGCAGTCACGCTCGCCACCATGGTCTACGCCTACTGGATTTCCGAGCGGCAACTCGATGCCGCGCAGTGGGTCAATCACACAGAGGTGGTGCTATCCGCACTCGCGGAAGTCCGCGCCGCTCTGGCGGATACCGAAACGGCAATCAGCAACTACGCAACCATGGGCAACAAAGGCGATTGGGCGCGCTACGGCAGCGCCCGCGACCGCGTCACCGACTCGATCAAACGATTAACGACGCTTACTGCCGACAATCCTTCGCAGCAGGCGCGCCTGAAAAATTTAAGTGATGCGCTGCAAACCTATATTACAGGCATGCTTGAAGTTGCGCAGGCGCGACGCGTCCGGGGATTCGAGGCGACACAAAATCGTATTGGGTTTGGCGTCACGGTGCAGCAAAGTGCGGAGGTCCAGACGAAAATCAACGGACTCGGACGGATCGAGCGCCAGCTATTGACCGAGCGCATCAAAACAGAGCAAGCCGATATGCAGCGATTCAAATCAAGCGTGGTGGTGCTGATGACCGTCATGTTGATCACGCTGGTTTTGCTGTATTGGGTCATTCGCCGTCACCGCGCTGCGGAACTGCAGCGGCACTTGAGCGAAGAGCGCTTCCGGCTGATGGCCGAACAGATCGTCGAATACGGCATGTTCATGCTGGACCCCGACGGGCGTGTCACCAGTTGGAATCCCGGCGCGGAACGCATCAAGGGTTACCGCGCGAACGAAATCGTGGGCCAGCATTTTTCGCGGTTTTATACGGCGGAGGACGTGGCGCAGGGCAAGCCGGCGAAAGAACTCGCGACGGCAGCCGCCGAGGGCCGCATTCACGACGAAGGCTGGCGGGTGCGCAAGGACGGCACGCGCTTCTGGGCCGACGTCCTGATCACCGCGCTGCGCGATGAAACCGGAACAGTGCGTGCGTACGCCAAGCTTTCGCGGGACATGACAGAACGCAAGCGCGCGGACGAGCGCTTGCGCAACGAAATCGCCGAGCGCGAGCGCATAGATGCCGACCTCCAGACCCTGAACGAATCGCTGGTCGAGCGCGTGGCGGAACGCACCGCGGAACTGAGCATGTCCAACGCTGAACTGCAACGCAGCGAATTGCGCCTGAGCCGCATACTCGATTCCGCGATGGACGCGATCATCACCGTGGACGAATCGCAACATATCGTGATGTTCAACGCGGCCGCCGAGGCGATCTTCGGCTACCCGCGCGGCGCGGCGCTCGGCGCGCCGCTCGCGCAATTCATTCCCGAACGGTTCCGCGCGTCCCACTCGTCGCACGTCAGGAACTTCGGCGACGCAGGAACGACGTCGCGCCGCATGGGTGCGCAGCGGGTGGTGACGGGATTGCGCAGCAACGGTGAAGAATTTCCGATCGACGCCTCGATCTCGCATATCAGCGGCGACGACGGCAGGTTCTACACCGTCATCCTGCGCGACGTGACCCGGCGCGTGCGCGCGGAAGAAGCGCTGCGGCGGTCGAAAGAGGAACTGCGCGAACTGGCGACGATGGCGAGTTCCGCGCGCGAGCAGGAAAAAAGCCGCGTCGCACGCGAACTGCACGACGAACTCGCGCAAAGCCTGACGGCCTTGAAAATGGACCTGAGCTGGCTGGGCGAGCGCCTGGCGCCGGATCAGGAGGCTCAGCTGAGGAAACTCGCACAGATGCGCGCCATGGTGGACGGCGCGATCACCGCGACCCGCCGCATCTCGGCCGATCTGCGGCCTCTCATACTGGACGACCTTGGCCTTGTCCCCGCCGCCGAATGGCTGGTACAGAATTTCAAGCAACGCACGGGCATCGAGTGCGAACTCGTCGTCGATCCCCCGGAATTCGACTTGCAGGATCCGCACGCGACTGCGATATTTCGCATCCTCCAGGAATCGCTGACGAACGTCGCCAAGCACGCGCAAGCGTCGCAGGTGCAAATCAAGTTGCAGGCGCGCGGCACACAGATCGAGCTCACGCTGCGCGACGACGGCTGCGGCTTCCACGTCGGCGACCCGCGCAAACCAGGTTCGCTGGGGCTCGCCGGACTGCGCGAGCGCGCCTACCTGATCGACGGTGAAATCACGATCGATTCGGCGCCAGGCCGGGGAACGCTGATAGAAGTGCACATTCCGTTCGTCTTTGCGACGTCCGGCGAGATCCGGCCCCCCGTCCACTGAGCCGGCCCGAACCACCGCAGCAGTCGGGCCATACCCCTTGCGCACAGAGGGCGTAGTCGGACTAATCCTACCCCCGCCGCGTCGCGTTCCTAGGGCGTAATTCAGTACCCCCCGACCCCGACAATCAGCAGGCCCCGATATTGCCGGAGCACCGGCCCGCCCATACTGCGAGCCATGGTTACCTCAACTGCACATCGCACCAGCGTGTTCCTGGTCGACGACTCCCCGGCGATTCGCGTGCGGCTCGCGGCCATGCTCGAAAACATCCCCGGGGTCACCATCGTCGGCGAAGCCGAGACGCCGGCATCCGCCGTCGAAGGCATTTTGCGCATGCGTCCCGATTCGGTGCTGCTCGACGTCAACCTGCTCGGCGGCACCGGCATCGAAGTGTTGCGCAAGGTTCAGCCGATCGAGCCCGACACGGTCTTCATCGTGCTGACGAGCCAGCCGGATGAGCGTTATCGCAAGCTCTACCTCGACGCAGGCGCGAATTATTTCCTCGATAAGTCCAACGAATTCGAAACCGCAGTCGAACTCATCGCCGGGCTCGCAACCGCCCATTGACCAGGACAAACGACAATCAATAAGGGAGAAAACCATGCACGCCGCCACCTTACATCGCTTCCCCGCCACTTCGCGCCCGTTCGCACGCCCCCTCGCAAGAGTGCCGGCCATGCCCGCACTCGAGCGGCCGAACGCGGTGCACGAACTTGATCTGGCCGGCATCCAGGAACTCGTGTCCACGCGCCGGCGCGTGAAAGGCGGCGAGCACATTTATCATGCCGGCGACAGCTTCGCTTCGATCTACGTGGTGCGCAGCGGATTTTTCCGCAGCAACATGACGCTCGTCGACGGCCGCGAACAGGTCACCGGCTTCTTCATGGCCGGCGAAATCATGGGCATGGACGGCATCCACCGGGGCGAGCACACGTGCGACATGATCGCCCTCGAAGACAGCGAAGTGTGCGTGATCGCCTATGCGCGCCTGCAACGCCTGTCCGCGGACATGCCGGCGCTGCAGCAGCATTTCCACCGCATGATGGGCCGCGAGATCACGCGCGATCACGGCATCATGCTGCTCCTGGGCAGCATGCGCGCCGAAGAGCGGCTGGCCACGTTTCTGCTCCAGCTTTCCGCACGCTATGCCGCGCGCGGCTATTCGGCCACGGCATTCAACCTGCGCATGACGCGCGAGGACATCGGCAGCTACCTCGGCCTCAAAATCGAAACCGTGAGCCGCGCGCTCGGCAAGCTGCAGAAGCAGGGCCTCGTTTCAGTTAAGGGCCGGCGGATCGAAATCGACGATCTCGCCGCATTGCGCGGCGTCGTCGGCGGCAAAGACGACGGCTTCGCCGCGCCGGCAGAGCGGCGCGCGCCGGTCGTGGCGATGTGCGCGTAACGAAATTGCATTCATTGGTTTGCACATGCCGCAAACACCGCACACAACGAACCCCGCCGAAAATGCATCCGCCAGCGAGCCCGTAAAACCGGCAGTCGAAGCGGAGCAAGGTATTCGCGCCGCCGAAGAGATGGATTGCATCCAGCAACTCGCGCGACTCGTCTTCGCCGCCGGCTGCGTCGCCTGAAGCGGCGCGGGTCAGCCCAGGATCCTGCGGACGTTTTCCTGCCAGGCTTTGGCGTCTTCCAGACCGGCGATTGCGTCGTGCGTACGCGCCAGATCCACGACCTCCGCTTTGACGGGCTCCCGAGACTTCAGCGAGAAAAAAACTTTCACCCTGGGCTGCAGCAGGTTTGCTTCCGCCTGATCGGTGACCACGCCGACGCGGCCCGAATTCAGGCGCACGACGCTGCCAACCGGATAAATTCCCACGGTCTTCACGAACGCCTGGAATACCGTGTCGTCGAACTGGCCGACGCGCCATTCAGCCATGCGCTTGATCGATTCCGCCGGCGCCCACCCGCTCTTGTACGGCCGATCGGACGTAATCGCGTCGTACACATCGCACACGGCGCCCATGCGCGCGTACAGCGTGAGCGCGTCCCCGGAGATTTTTTCAGGGTAGCCGCCGCCGTCGACCCGCTCGTGATGATGCAGGCAGATGTCGAGCGGAATTTCGCTCGCGATGCTTGAATTTCTGAGGATCTGCCATCCTTCCAGCGGATGGCGCTTCATGGTCGAGTATTCTTCGTCGGTGAGCTTGCCCGGCTTGTTCAGCACCTCGACCGGCATCGCTATTTTTCCCACGTCGTGCAGCAGGCCGCCGAGACCGGCGATGCGCAGTTCTTCATCTTCCAGACCCATGCGCCTGCCGAGTGCGATCATCAGCCCGCACACCGCGACCGAATGCATGTAGGTATAGTCGTCGGCGGTCTTCAGGCGCACGACGCTGAGCAGCGCGCCCGCATTGCGTTCAAGCGACGAGCTGATTTCATCGACCAATGGCGCAACGCCGGACACGTTGATGGCCCTGCCCATGCGCGCTTCGCCGAACATGTTAATTACGGCCACCCTGGCCTTCGCCTGGATTGCCCGCGCGCGTTCGATCTCCTGATCGAAGGTTATCCGGGTCTCGGCCGCGCGGCTGACAGCGACTGGCGCGGCGACGGGCGTTGGCTCGGCGCGCGGCCGCGATTCCACATCGAGCCCCTTGTCGGTATCGATGACGAGATCGGGCACGGCAGACTTGAGCAGCTTTTCAAGATCCGCCGCATTCGTAAGCTTGAACGACTTGCGCAGGAACGGATGATCGAACCAGCGACCGCCGAGCCGGTGGACGAACATGCCCATGCGCAGGTCGCGCAATGCGATTTCTTTCAGCATAAGGCGAGGCAGTTTACCGCATTGCGCCGGGGCACGCGCCCGATTCTGCGGCAGATGAATTCGACGACCGCGATGTCCTGACGGGCAGCCGGGTGACGTTTGCAGGCCACTCGATAATGCATGCGTCCATCGCCGTCGCTGCCTGCGGCGGCCGACCGTTCGCGCCGTTGATTGAGGCCGCGATGCCTTCCAATTCACGAACTTTCATCTCCATGGACTTGATCGCCGCCGTGGCATCCTGCAGCAATTGCGCGCGCTTGCGGGCGTCTGCCTCCTTATTGGGGGTCCTCCGGGCATCGCATCCGACACCGCGCCGCGCCCCGCCAATCTGCGCCGCTTGCTCACGTTGCCGCAATTCCCGCAGACCCGAACGCAACATGACAACCGAAATTGCGGAGCCGGCAGCGAAGACAACCACACCCATCCAATACGTCAGACCTGGAGAAATGTCTGGCGAAAATGCCGCCGCCGTTACAACAGCAGACACTGCAAGCACCACCACACGCGTGCCGATATTTGAATAATTCATGAAGACACCTTCACGAAAAAGACCATCAGCGGACTAAACAAACCGGATTCCGGTCGAATCCGGATATCAGTTTTTCGACGTCGATCAGGTGCAATGCCCCGTCCCGCACCGGCACGATACCTGCAATACAACCGGCTTGCACGAGCGGGCCGGCACTTTGCAC
>CAZEAX010000042.1:0-18113 GCA_964510405.1 uncultured Streptomyces sp.
CCGCAAACGCTTCGCGCACGCGCTGGTTGTAATGGACGAGTTCCGGCGTCGGCGTGTACGCGGCGTTCACCGGCGCGACCCAGTCCGGGCCCGGGCACAGCACGCCTTTCATGCCGAGATTCTTGCCTTTCACCGCGAGCGCGTGGATCTCCTCCGGCAACGCGGCGTGCATTTGCACGCTCAGCGGATAAGCGATGCCGACCGGCATGACTTTCGCGGCGATCGCTTCGACAACGACGCGGCCGCGCGCGTAGACGAACGGGTCGAGCTCGGGCAGCGGCGTAATGTCGAGATCGGCGGCGAGCGCCTGCTCGTCGAGCACCACCTGCGAAATGCGCGGGCTCGCAGTGACAATAGAGCGCACTTCCCACACTCCGGCCGCGGAGCCCAGCACCACGATCAACTGCAAGGAATTTTTCGGCAAGCCGCGCTCGCGCTCGAGCGCCGTAACGATTTCGTCCGCCGCGTTCACCTGCGCGGCGGATTTGACGCCGGACAGCATCAGGCCGCGCAAACCCGGCCAGATCGCGGCCTCCAGATCAGCGCGCAGATTGTCGGGACCGGCTTTCGCGAAAACCTCCGCCGCTCCCTGCCCCACCGTCGCAATCGTTTCGCGTACGCGCCCTCGCGCGGGCGCGTCGGCGCCGGCAAGATCGAGCGTGATTGCATCTGCGTTGTGGCGCCATGCGGATTTGACGGCTTCTGCATCGGCGATGCGTACCAGGAGATTCGAACGGCGAACGAGAATCGTCATTGGTCTTGAATCCTTGAGCGCAATATGAGCAAATCATTTCGCATTTGACTGCCCCCATCCTGGCCTTCCCCCGCTGACGCAGGGGAAGGAACCTGCACTAAATGCCCTGATTAGACCCGCTCCCTTGCGCATGCAATGCGCGGGGGAGGGCCGGGGTGGGGGCAAGATTGAAATCATCACGCGAACCCGTACAGTTTTTTCGGATTGTCGACGAGTATGCGGTTGCGCACCTTCTCGTCGGGTGCCCATTCGGCGAGCAGATCGAACAGTACCGCGTCGTCCGGATGCACCTTGGGACCCGGATGCGGCCAGTCGCTGCCCCATACCGCGCGCTCGGGCGCCGCGCGCACGAATTCCTGCGCGACCTTGGTCGCTTCCGCATAGACGGGCGGCTTGTCGTCCACGATGTATGCGCCGGAAACCTTGACCCACGCGCGGCCGGCATCGAGCAGCGCGCGGATGATCTTGTGCGACTGGTGATTGACGCCGGCCGGCATCGGCGGCTTGCCCATGTGGTCGAACACGATTTCAGCCGGCAGACGTTTCAGCATCGCCGCATTGTCGATCACCTGCTGCGGATCCATATTGAGCTGCACGTGCCAGCCGTAAGCGGCGATACGTTTCGCCAGCGGCTCTATCATGTCGATGCTGACCACTGCCGTCTTGGGATTGCCGACCGTGAAGCGGATGCCGCGGATGCCGCCGTCGTTGAGGCTCTTCAGTTCGGCGTCGGTCACCGTCGGACGCAGCACGCCGACGCCTCGCGCGTTGGCGATACCGAGCTGCTTGATGGCATCGACCGTGACCGAGTTGTCGGTGACGTAGTTGCGCGGTGTCACGATCACGACGCGGGATACGCCGATGCGTTTCTGCAGCAGCCGGTAATCCGGCACCGCGCCGTTCAGCGGGTGGGCGACCGGCGGCTGAAAGCGCGGATCGTAAATGTGAATATGGCAATCGGCGGCGTTCGCCGGCGCTTTGAGTTTCGGCGCGTGAGTGCCCGATGAATTCGGCACGTTGTGTACTGTGGTGTCGGTCATTGCAGTCTTCCATCAATTCTCGGAGATTTCAAGTTACCCGTCACACCCGCGCAGGCGGGTGTCCAGACGATTGAAGCACCCTGGGTTCCCGCCTTCGCGGGAACGACGAAAAAAAGTTGCGTCGTTTTTCGCATGGTAAATTAGCCGCGCTCCGGCCACGCAGCTGGATGGTAACCGCGCGGCACCGCCGGACGCGCCCAGCGCGCGGGGGTTTCCGACATCTGCACGACGGGCGCCAGATTGCCGACGCGGCCGATCGGCGAATCGTGCTCGACGGTCCATGCGTTCGTTTCGTCGGCAGTCAGCTGCTTGGCCGCCGCGTACTCGGACGGCTCCATCAATCCGTGGCCGCGTATCCAGTGGCCCGCACCGGCGAGCGAACAGCGCACGAACCAGCTGCCGCCTTCGCGCACGCGGCGCGCGAGCGCGATCATCGCGCCGTACGCGAGCAGATAGCCCGCGACGTAATCCTGCTCCGATACCGGCAGGAAAGCCGGACGCTCGTTGTTTGGCTTCCACGCCATGCCGTTCGCGGACTGCACGATCGTATCGTAGCCGCGCCGCCTGGCCCACGGGCCTTCGTGCCCCCACGCAGAGAGCGTCACGTAGACGATGCCGGGCCGCATTTCCGCCAGCGCTTCGGGCGAGAAACCGCGGCGCGCGAGCGTGCCTGGCCGGTACGATTGCGAAAACACGTCGCACGTCCTGATGAGCTCGCGCAGCTTCGCTTCTTCGGCAGGATTGCGCAGATCGATGTGCGTGCAGAGCTTGCCCACACCCGTGTCGAAATCCGTCGTTCCCATGTCGGCGAGATCTTCCCGCGTCACGCGCAGCACGTCCGCGCCGTGTTCCGCGAGCGTGCGCGCGCACGTCGGGCCCGCGAGCACGCGCGTGAGATCGAGCACGCGCACGTTCGCGAGCGGACGGTCGCCCTGAGGCAGCGGCTGCGGCGGCGCATCGCCGATCTTGATGATCTCCAGCAGCGGCAATTTCGCGACCGTGTGCATCTGCGGCAACGTGAGCCATTCCTCCTCACTGCGCACGAGGCAGGCGCAACCACCGGCTTCGACAATTGCGTTTTCAAGTTCGAGCCCGTCCCACTTCGCGACCGCTTTCTCGACTTCCGCCCTCACCGGCGGCGCGCCGGCGACCTTGAGGTTGATGTCGCGCAGGTTGAAGAAATTACAGTGCAAATACATCCAGCGGCCGTCTTTCAACTGGTAGAAGCCGGTGAGCTTCTCGGGATCTTCCGGCGGATGCTGGCCGTTGATTTTCAGATAGCGCGCGCCGCGCATCGCCGCTGCCGCCATGCGGCCGTCGACACGCACGCGCTGCTGCCGCCCCGTTTTCAATTTCCACAAGTCGGCTGCCGCGAGACCGGTGGCGGCGATTACCGCCGCGCCGGGCGCGACGATCTTGTAGCGCGTCGGGAAGACGGGATCAGAACCCGTGATCTCGACTAAATCCGCAGCGGATGCAGGCAGTCCGGCGATTTGCACGAGTTCTTTCAGCGAGGCGGTCGCCGTGCCCTTGCCTGCGGGTGTGACTGTATCCATCGAGTTCTTTCCAGTGTTTATTGTTAGCGCGAGTTCCAGCCAAATACTCCCTCGTCCTGCTTCTGCGGGGAGAGGGGATTTTTTAAAGACACCCTAATTGTAATCGACCTTTACTCAGTCGATCTTGATCCCCGCGGTTTTGACGAGCTTCGCGTACTTCGCGACGTCCTGCCGGATGAACGCGGCGAACTCCGACGGCGAGCCGCCGATCACGTCGAAACCCTGCATCTTGAACCGTTCGACGGCGTCGGGCGAGCGCACGAGCCGGTTCACTTCCGCATTAAGTTTGGCTATCACGGCGTCCGGCGTGCCGGTGGGCGCCAGCAATCCGTGCCATGCCGATTGTTCGTAGCCGGGCAGTCCCGCTTCTGCAATCGTCGGTATTTCAGGCGCGGCGGCGGTGCGCTTCGCGGTCGTCACGCCGAGCGCGCGCAATTTTCCGCTTTGCACAAACGGCAGCGTGCTCGGCGTGGTGCCGAAGTACATCGACACCTGCCCCGCGAGCAGATCCGTGATCGCCGCACCACCGCCTTTATAAGGCACGTGAATGATCTCGATGCCCGCCATTACGCGGAACAATTCGCCCGACAGGTGGTTCGAGCTGCCGATGCCCGCGGATGCATACGTGAGCGCGCCGCGCCGCACCTTGGCGAGCGCGATGAGTTCTTTGACCGATTTCGCCGGCACCGACGGATGGACCGCAAGGATATTGGGCGCGGTGTCTATCAATATCACCGGCGCGAAGTCCTTCACGGTGTCGTACGGCAGCTTCTGATAGAGCGCCATGTTCGCCGTGTTCGGCACTCCGCCCACCAGTATCGTGTATCCATCAGGTGCCGCGTGCGCGACTATTTCCGACCCGATGTTCGTCCCGCCGCCGGGTTTGTTGTCGACAATCACCGTCGCGCCCGTCGCTTCGGCGAGTTTCTGCGCGACCAACCGTCCGACGAAATCCACGCCGCCGCCGGGTACGTAAGGAACAACAACCCGAATCGCGCGGGACGGGTACGTCTGCGCGTAAACAGTTGTGCAACATACCGCCAACATTCCGCACGCAGCCAGTACCGCAGTCGTTAATTTCAACGCCGGCCCCGCTTCTTCCCTTCTTCCGCAAAAATCTTCTGCGCGTGGCGTATCGCATCGCGCATGACGGGAATGCCCGCATACACGCCGCACTGCAGCAGTACTTCGCGGATTTCCTCCTTGGTGCAGCCGTTGTTGCGCGCAGCGCGAATGTGGGTTTGCAACTCGTGCCCGCACTTCAACGCCGTAAGCAGCGCGACGTTGATCAGGCTGCGGGTTTTCAACGGCAACCCCTTGCGCGACCACAACTCGCCCCACACGTAGCGCGTCGAGAATTCGCGCAGCGGCATCGAGAACGCGTCTTCGGTGCTCGCGATTTCCTTTTCGCGGCCCTCGCCGAGCACTTTGGCGCGGATTTTTTTACCTTTTCGGTAAAGTGCGTCTTGCATCGAATTTCCCCCTGCGAAATGGATATCAGGATAACAGTCGAAAATACCGGCTCGCGGCGGCGGCTTTTTCGATAGACTTTCGTGGGTCGCGGCGAATGCCGCGCGAGAACCCGAACATTATGCCACGCCGGAGGAATAGCTAATGATGATGGGCCGCATGATCTTTGCGCTGTGCGTCGTCGCACACGCCGCGTCAGCGCGCGCGCAGGACTATCCGGTGAAGCCCATACGCATGCTCGTCGGCTTTGCACCAGGCGGCGGCACCGACGTCGTCGCGCGCATCCTGGCGCCCAAGCTCACCGAAATGTGGGGCCAGCAGATCGTGATCGACAACCGCGCCGGCGCGACCGGCACGATCGCCGCCGGCTTCGTAGCACTTGCGCCGCCCGACGGCTATACGCTGCTCATGGGCCACGCGAGCACCAACACCATCGCGCCCAATCTTTACGCCAAGGTGCCGTTCGATCCGCTGAAAGATTTTGCGCCGGTCACGCTGGCGGGCTCGGTGCCGCAGATGATATCCGTGCATCCGTCGGTGCCCGTGAGGAGCGTGCAGGAACTCATCGCTCTCGCCAAAGCGAATCCGGGGCAATTGACGACGCCGTCGGCGGGTTACGGCAGCCTGTCGCACATCGCGGGCGTGGTGTTCATGCAGATGACCGGCACGCAGTTCGTGCACGTGCCGTTCAAGGGCGCGGGTCTCTCGATGCAGGAGCTGGTCGCCGGGCACGTCAAGGTGAGCTTCGACACGACGCCGGTGGTGATGCCGTTCATCAAGACGGGCCGTATGCGCGCGCTCGCAGTGGCCGCGCCCCAACGCCTCACGTCCATGCCCGAGCTGCCGACCGCAATAGAAGCCGGAGTTCCGGGCTATACGATGGCGAGCTGGTACGGAGTGTTCGCGCCCGCGCGAACGCCGCCGGCGATCGTGCGCATCATCCATGCCGCGGTAAATCGCGCGCAGGATTCGCCCGACATCAAGGAGCGCATGGACCAGCTCGGCTCGGATGACGCTCGCACCGCAACGCCGGAAATTTTTGCCGCGATGGTGAATTCGGAACTCGCGCGCTATGCGAAAGTGATCAAGTCGGCGGGGATACGAATCGAGTAAAACCCTAATCGGCGCGCGCGCCGGATTCCTTCACCACTTTCGCCCACTTCGCCAATTCCGACTTGATGAAAGCCGCGAACTGCTGCGGCGTCGTCCCAGCCGGCTCGACGCCCATGTTCGAAAGAAATGCTTTCGTGTCCGGTGAATTGATGCCTTTGACGATGGCGCGGGAGAGCGTGTTGACGACGTCGGGCGGCGTGCCCCTGGTCGATACGATGCCCCACCATGACACCGCTTCGAAGCCCGCCGCGCTTTCCGCGATCGCCGGCACGTCGGGCAACGCGGGCGAACGCTTGAGCGAAGTCACGCCGATCGGGGTCAGGCGCTTGGTGCGCACGAGCGGCAGCGCCGCGAGCATGTTGGCGAAGCTCATCGTGATCTGCCCGCCCACCATGTCGGTCATGACGGGACCAGTGCCTTTGTAGGGTACGTGCACAAGATTCAAGCCGAATGTCGTGCCGAACAGCGCGCCCGCCAGGTGTTGCGAGCTGCCGATCCCGTTCGAGCCGTACGTGAGCGTGCCGGGTTTCGCCTTCGCCAACGCGATCAGCTCCTGCAGATTTTTCGCCGGCACCGACGGATGGACGACCAGCACGTTGGCAGTGCTGCCCAGCTGCGACACCGGCGCGAAATCCTTGACCGCATCGTACGGAAGGTTCTTGTACAGCGCGGGATTGATCGCGTGGCTGCCGATGTTCGCCATGAAGAGCGTATAGCCGTCGGGCGCCGCCGCTATGGTCAGTTCCGCGGCGACGAGGCCGTTGGCGCCGGCACGATTGTCGATGATCACCTGCTGATGCCATTCCTCGGTCAGCATGGCGCCGATCGTGCGCGCCATGGTGTCGTTGCCGCCACCGGGCGGGTACGGTACCAACAAGCGAACGGGTTTGACCGGAAAAGCCCGCTCAGCGGCGTGTGCCGGTGTCATCGCAACCACCGCGATGACGAAAAATAAAATTCGCATTGCTCCTCCAGCCTGAAAAATATTCGTCGTTCCCGCGCAGGCGGGAACCCAGCCAATAATATTCGCTTGGATGCCCGCCTGCGCGGGCATGACTGCAAAGCTATTTCTCCGCGGCCTGAGCCGCTTTCACGCGCGCGACGGCGTCCGCTTTTTCCTGGTCGCGCGCGGCGCATAACGCGGCATATTCGAGCATGGCACGCGCATGCGCCGCCTCGTAGCGGTCAATCACGCGGCCGTCAATCTCCCGCCACGCGTCGCCGGTCGCCGCAAGTTCGCGATAGCGTTCGAGCACCCAGCGAGCGTCGCGCAAGTCGTCCGCCGTCGGCGTCAGGCCGACCGTATGTCCCTCGACGACCGCGGGATTGAGTCCGCCGCCCCCCAGCCGTATGCCGCATCTGAACATCGCCTGGGCCTGATGAAGCGCGCGGTCGGGATCGCTCACGCTGCCGGTCTTGTTGGCGACGAACGGCGAGCCGCGCACGCCCAGGCCCAGCGTGCGCGCCGCGAGTTCCGCTTCGCCCTTGCCGTAGACGAACTGATCGTAGTCGACGAACATCTCGACGCCCAGATCGCGCGAGTAGTCGTAGCCGCCGGCGCTCGCGCCGAACTCCTTCACGCGCGGACTTGCCGTGGCGATTTCGAACACGTTCGTTGTCCCGACCGCGGTCTCGATGCCGGGATCGATTTCCACGGTGCCCGGCGTGATGCCGCGGCTGCGCTCGAGCCGGGAAATTATCTCGTCGAGCAGGCGCACTTCGGCGGCATGCTCGGTCTTCGGATACTTGATGCGCTTCAGCCCCGGCCACACCGCGCCCTCGAGATCGGCTTCGACCGTGTCGTGGTTGATGCGCGTGAACGCCTCGGCGCCGCCTTTCGACACGGTCACGATCGCGTCCTTGACCAGAGTGCGCGCGTGGGCCTTCAGATGCTGCGGCACGGAGTCTTCGAGATCGATCACGATGAAATCGCAGCCGCGGCGCCACGCGTTGTCGATGAAACGCGGCGTGACTATCGGCATGGTCAGGCCGGAACGGCGGACAGTTTGTTTATGCATGGTCATGGCCTTAACCGTATGCGCGATTGAGCGGCGCAACCTGCTGCTCCACCAGACACAGCGAACCCTTGAAGCCGATCGCGCGGCCGCGATGTCCCGCGGCATACGTGTTGTCCGCGGTCGCGTAAAGCCCGCGGTCCGGCGCGCGCCACCACGCGCCGAGCGGCGTCACGCCCGCGGCGCCGGCAACGACGATCAGGCGCTGCATCAGGTACGGCATCAGGTGGATTTCGTTCGACGGCTCCGCGCGCAGGTCCATGACGAGATCGGCGCGCCCCAGCGTGAGGGCGCACACCCGCGCGCTCGCGCGCGCGATTTCGTACGCCGCGTGATTACCGCGCGCAGTCTCGAGCGCGGGAACGATTTGCACCGTGCCGGGCGCTATGCCGCGCTCGCCTTCGAATCGCCCCAGGAGTTCATCGGCCTCGGTGATTTCCGCAGCCGACTCGGCGCGCGTGATGACGATGCCGGCGAGGCCCGGATGCACGCACGCCGTCAGATCGGCATGCAGCGCGGTCGGATCGACCTGCGCGAAGATTTCTGCACCGCCGGCGCGCGCGGACTGCAACGCGGTCGCAAAAGACGCCCGCGCGGCATTCCGGTCCGCCTCGACGACGAGCTCGGCGAGATCGAGCACGACGACGTCGGCGCCCGCCTTCGCCGCGCGCGCCAGGAGATCCGGCTTCGACACCGGCACGAGCAACCACGATCTGCGTTTAGTCATCTAAACCTTCCAAAACTTTTTGCCGCGGATAACCGCGG
The DNA here is from genome assembly GCA_964510405.1 of uncultured Streptomyces sp. GTDB lineage: Bacteria > Pseudomonadota > Gammaproteobacteria > Burkholderiales > SG8-41 > PALSA-1004. Next base: position 8,714 of record CAZEAX010000042.1, read on the forward strand.
ATAAACGCCGATGAAAAACCAATGCAGGAACGAACATCATGCTCTGACTTGACTTTGAATTTATCTGCGTTCATCTGCGTTTATCGGCGGCTCAAAACAGCTTCGGGTCTTGTGTTTCGCCAGAAACGCATTCACCGCCTGCGTGAAACCCGCGGGGTTGTCGAGCGTCACGTGGTGATCGGCGTCCGCGACTTCGGCGAATTCGACCTGTGGAGCACGCTCCTTCACCGCGGCGATGATTTCCGGCGTGATGCGCGCGCTGCGCTCGCCTTTGACGATCAGCGCCGGGATCTTGATATGGTTCCAGTGCGGCAGGCCGTCGACGCTCTCGCGCACCGCGTAGACGTCGCGGTCGAACTTGTGCCCCCAGGTGCCGTCCGCATTCCGTTTCGCCGCCTTGTTGGCGAGGTGGCGCAGCACTTCGGGCGTGGCGCTCGAATCGGCCGGCCGCAGGCGGAAACGCGAAACGAATTCCTCGAGTGTTGCATAGGTCCGGCCCGGCCGCGTGCCGACTTCGCGCAGCTTGGCGATGCGCTCCGGCGTCATGTGCAACGTCGTGTCCACCACGACGAGCCGCGCGACCCGCCCCGGATGCCTCGCCGCGTACGTGAGCGCGACGGCGCCGCCCATCGAATGCCCGATCAGCACGAAATCCTCGAGCCCCAGCTTCGCGACGAATTCGTCGAGGTCCGCCGCATAGCGCTCGTAGGTGTAATCCGGTGTCGGCGCCCACTCGCTGTCGCCGTGGCCGCGCTGGTCGATGGCGAGCACGTGATGTTCGGCGGTGAAATCGCCCGCCACGAAATCGAACCAGTGCCCGCTCGCAGCACCGCCGTGCACGCACAGCATCGGGGTTTTGCCGGCGATGCCGAAATCCTGATAGTGCAGCTTGAGTCCCGCCACTTCGGCATGGCGGTCTGTGTATGGCGCGGGTTGCGGTGAAGTGCCGGTCTTGACGTTGGTATTGGTTTGCGCGGACATACGTTCTTCCGGTACGTTGAACAAGGTCGCCATTTTGCCACGAAGTGGCTGCCCCCACCCCAACCCTCCTCCGCGCATTTCATGCGCAAGGGAGGGAGCAGCCGCGCAATCTCTTACTTTAGGTTTTTTCCCTTGCGCAGCGGGGGAAGGACAGGATGGGGGCAGTTACGTGACGAGCTTACCTAGACGGTGGCAACTTCCCTGCGCCACGCGATCTCGTCCGCGACTTCGGCGTCGATGAGATCGACGAGGCTGCGCACCCAGGATTCGCGGATATTGCGCCCGATGAAGACCATGCGCGTGCGCCGGTCGTCCGAGGGCCAGCGCGCGAGCCAAACGGGCGCGTGATACACGTGCTGCACGCCGTGGATGACTGCCGGACGATCCGGTTCTTCCCTGACGTTGACCAGGCCTTTCATGCGCAGCAGATCGGCGCCGCAATTTTCCGCCAGCGCCGACAGCAGCAGCGGCAGCGTGACCGCATGCAGCGGCTCGTCGCGCACGATACAAAAACTCGTGATGTCGTCCTGATGATGATGCCGCGTGTGGCCATGCGCTTCGTGGGCAAGCCACGCCCGCACGTCCGGATGTTTGCCCGCCGTATCGTAAAACCCGCAATCGAACAATGCCGCAGGCGCCACGGCCCCGCCGACGACTTCCATCATCGCTGCGCCCGGATTGATTTTTTCAAGCCGTGCGCGCAGCGCGGCGGCTTGCGCTTCCGGCACATCGGTCTTGGTGATAATGACTCGATCGGCAACCGCCGCCTGGCGCAACGACTCTGGATGACGATCCAGCGTCGCGAGTCCCGTCACCGCATCGACGGTCGTGATCACGCCGTCGAGCGCATAAACCTCGCACAATCCGCGGTCGGTCATCAGCGCGTGCAGGACAGGCGCGGGGTCCGCAAGTCCGGTCGTTTCGATGACGACGCGCTCGAAGCGCGGCACCGTGCCCGCGGCGCGGCGTGTTGCGAGGTCGCCGAGGGTCAACACGAGATCGCTCCTCACATTGCAGCACAGGCAACCGTTCGAGAGCTGGATGAAGGATTCGTCGCTGGTCTCGACGAGTTCATGATCGAGACCGACTGCGCCGAACTCGTTGATGATGACCGCGGTGCGCGCCATTGCGGGATCGCGCAACAGGCGCGCGAGCAGCGTCGTTTTACCGCTGCCCAGAAACCCCGTGACGACGGAAACCGGGATCACGCTTGCCCCCTCCCCAACCCTCCCCCGCTGACGCAATGGAGGGAGTCTGTGGGCGTAGGTGAGATCCGCACTGCATTTCCACGCTCGACATTCAGCGCGCGGCGCACCGCGTTCAACATGCCGGTGAGCGACGCGCACGGACGCGAGCGCTCTTCGCGCATGTCCGCATCGCGCCAGCGCACGAACCAGCGCCACGGCATGTCGTCATTGGCGTGCTGCTCGATCCAGACGACGCAAGCGCCGGCGCGTACCACCGCGACGACCGGCAGCGCACCGGCTTCGACCGCGCCGTCGACCTGCCACAGCGCAAGGCTGTCGGCGAGAAACGGGACGACGTTCGGTTTCACAGTGATGCTCCGCTGCGGATTTCTTCGGAGATTTTGCGAAACAGGTACTGACCGTCCTTGAGATCGCCCGTGAATTTGCCGTCGTCGACGACGACCTTGCCGCGCAGCACGGTCAGCGACGGCCACGCGTCGACCTTGTGGCCCTCCCACGGCGAATAATCGGATTCGTGCAGCATTTCTTTCGTGATCGTCGTCGCTTTCGCGGGATCGAGCACGGTGATGTCCGCATCGGAGCCGGCCGCGAGCGCGCCCTTGCGCGGATACAGGCCCATGATTTTGGCGGCGTTCGACGACACGCGGTCGACGAATTTTTCGAGCGAAAACCCGCGGCGCCCCACCATCTCGGTATACATGAGCGACACGCGCGGCTCGACGCCGACGTTGCCGCCCGTCGTATCGTCGATGCGCTTGCCCATGGTTTTGACCTGCAGCGAGCAGCACACCTCGTCGGTGGCGACGGTGTGCAGCGTGCCTTCGCTCATGCCTTTCCACAACTCGTCCTGGTCAGACTTGGCCTTGATCGACGGATAAGTATGGTACATCTGGCCATTCGGCCGCTTGTAATCGTCCGACGTGTACATCAGATACTGGTGCAACGATTCGCCGTAAACCGGCAGGCCGCGCGCGCGCGCCTCGCGGATCGCCTCGACACCCGACGCGGCGCTCACGTGCATGAAATAAAGCGCGATGCCCGGCACGTTTTTGGCAAGGCCCAGCACGCGGCGGAACGACAGGTCTTCCGACATCGCGTTGTGGACCTCGGCCATGTTTTCAAAGCCGGTCCGCCCTTCGCGGATCAGCTTGTCGTACATGTGCATCACGATGTCGTTGTCTTCGCCGTGCATCACGCACAGGCCGCGCTCCTGCGCCACGACCTTGAACACCTCCCAGATATCGCCGAAATCGACCATGCGGCCGCGCCGGCTCGGCGTGATGTCGGTCGTGAAGATCTTGACGGTCGGATAACCCGCGCGCAGCGCTTCCGCGAGCTGGCCGAAAATCTCGGGCGGCAGCCGTCCCTCGACCATCACGTGAAAGCTGTAGTCGCAATAGCACTGCGCGGTCCAGTCCTGGTGCCGGTCCTCGATCGCCTGCTGGATCGTCTTGCCGTGCGTCCAGCGCGCGAAGTCGATCATCGTCGTGGTGCCGCCGAAGAGCGCCGCCTTGCTCACGATCGACGGCGGGTCCGTGTACGTGACGCTGCCGTCGGGATGCGGCGTGTACCATTTCAGATGCACGTGCGGATCGATGCCACCCGGCATCACGATCTTGCCGGTCGCGTCGATCAGCCGCCTTGTGCTTTTAGCGTCATAGGTACCGGCGGCGGCAACCGCGGAAATTTTGCCGTCCGCGATCGCAACGTCGCACGCGGCGACTCCCGCGGGAGTGACGACGCGGTCGCTGCGGATTATCAGATCGAACATTTTTATTTCTCCTCGCCATGTGCTCCCTCCCTTGCGCAGCGGGGGAGGGCTGGGGAGGGGGCAACCGCATTCGCCCCCATCCTAGCCTTCCCCCGCATGCGGGGGAAGGAACTATGAAGTGCCACCTTAAGTCATTTCTTTGAATGCGTTCGCAATGACGCGACCAGTTCTCGCACGCTTTTCCACTGTTCGCAGTTATCGACCGCAGCCTCGACCTGCTCGCTTCCTTCCGCAGTCAGCGCCGTGCCCGCGAGCTCGTGGAACTTCGCGCGGATTTCGGATTCCGCGAACGGCCGGCTGAAATCGCCGCGGTGGCTTTCGCACGTGTGCGTGCTGTGCCGGCCGTCTTTCAACGTCAGCGTCACGCGTGCGGGACGCAGCCGCGGCGCGACCGCGCTCATCGCGGGATCTTCGGTCACGTGCACGCGCTGGCGCAGCGCTGCGATTCCCGGATCTTGCAACGCCGTGTCGTCGAGCGCCGAGTGACCCGCATTTCCGCGAACCAGCATGACCGCCGCCGCATGCGGCAGTGAATATTTCGACGCAAAAAAATTGGGCGGATCCGGATTGCGCATCACCGAGGCGAACCGATAGGTCGCAATGTCGATGCGCTCGACGTCGGCGGGCTTCGGCTTCAACGTCGCAAGCGCGGCCTGCACCATGTCGAGCGCCGGGTGAATCGGATTGCAGCACGCGTAAAGCCGGAAATAATTGCGCGTAATTTCCCAGCGCGAGCCCAATTCGTCGAGCAGCCCCTCGGGCTTGAAACCGCCGCCGACCAGATGGCCGAGCGCTTCTTCGATGGCATCGTCCTGCGCGGTGAAACCCGCGAGCGCAAGATCGGGCGCGAGCGCCGCGGCGAAACCGCTCATCCCCCCGGCGACGTTGAGCGTCGTCGCGCCTGCAACCGCGTTGGTATAACTGGGCGTCATCACGAGCGTGGTCGCAATGCGCATCGCCAGGCTGATGCCCGCGGCGTCGAGGCCGCGCAGGCGCGCACCCGCGGCGACCGCGGCGAGCAGCGATGCCTGGCCGTTCTGGTGCGCGAGCGGCCGCGGCGTAAAAGCGAAATTGAAGCGCGCGGCGAGATCGTAGCCGAGGATGAAAGCCGCAAGCATTTCGCGGCCGGAACTGTCTGAATGTTCGCCCACTGCGAGCACGCCGGGCAAAACCTGCATTGCGGCTTGTCCGGTCACCAGCCGCAAACCTTCGCAGAGTTCGATCGAGCGGCCGCCGATTCCGTTCAGCAACGCAGCCGTGCGCGGATCGTGCGCCGGCCAGCCGCGCGCGTACACCGTTGCGCCCGTGCCCGCGGTCGGCGCGAGCCGTGCGCGCAACTCGCCCACTTCGGGACGCTGCGCGCCCGCGAGTATCACGCCGAGCGTATCGAGCAGCACGAGCTTGGTATGCCGCTGCACGGGAAACGGAATGTCTTCCCACTGCGTGCGCGCGACGAAGCGCGCGAGTTCTTCTATCTGCTGCCCCATTATCGGCTCAATGTCAGTCGAGCTTGATGCCCGCGTCGTGAATGATTTTCGTCCACTTCACGATGTCAGCGCGCACCGCACGATCAAATTCTTCGGGCGTGCCGCCGACCGGCGTCGCGCCGTCCTGCAGAGCGCGCTCGCGCATCGCCGGCGTCGCCATCGCCTTCGCAATTTCACTGCTGAGCAAATCGATGACGGTCCTGGGTGTCGCCGCCGGCGCCATGATGCCGAACCAGCCGACGACCTCATAATTCTTGAAGCCCGATTCGGCGACCGTGGGCACCTTCGGCAGCGCCGCGGCGCGTTCGCGCGTCGACACGGCAAGCGGTTTCAGGCGGGCTGCCTGCAGCAGCGGCATGATCGTTTCAATGGTGCTGAACGCGACGGTCGCTTCTCCGCTCAGTATGGCGGTCGCCGCTGCGGTCCCGCCCTTGTAAGGGACATGCGTGAGCTGGGTGCCTGTAACGACGGCGAACAACGCGCCGGCAAGATGCAACGCGCTGCCCGGACCCGATGACGCGTACAACACTTCGCCCGGCTTGGCGCGCGCGATGCGCACGAGGTCCTGCACGTTTTTGGCGGGGAACGACGGCAGCACGTTGATCACGTGCGGCACGCGCACGACCTGCGACACGCGCGCGAAGTCCTTGACGGAGTCATAACGCAGCTTGGCATAGAGGCCGGGATTGAACGTGAACGACGCCGAAGTCATCAACAGCGTATAGCCATCGGGCGGCGATTTGGCGACGAATTCGGTGCCCGTCGTCGAGCCCGCGCCGGGCCGGTTGTCGACGATGAACTGCTGGCCAAGCACTTCGGACAGGCGCTGCGCGAGCAGGCGGCCGAACACGTCGGTGCCGCCGCCGGGCGCGAACGGAGTCACGATGCGCACGGGCTTGTCGGGCCACTTCTGCGCGGCGGCGTCGTGCGCGGCGGCCAGTACGACGGTCGATCCGACCGCGACTGCCACTCGATGCAGGATGTTCATTACATTCTCCACTTGATTGACTTTGCGGCGTGCCGCGGCCCGGCGTTGCGCGCCCGTTAACAGTGCGCGAATCACCCCGGCGGACACATGACGGTGCATGAAATTTTTCTGCGGGTTACTGCATCGCGATCAACCTCGACACGACCGGTACGCAGACGGAAATGTGGCACGTTCGCGCAACGCGGTCAACGTGCGCTTGCAAGTGTACGGCTTACGCCGGGAGCGCCGACACGCGATGCTATACTCGATGACGTAATAAAAACGGGAGGCAGCGCTCATGATTTCACTTCGCCGTGGCTTGGTGATCGGTGTGTTGGCGGCAGCGTCATCCGCGTGCGCCCAGATGCCGCCGGTTCCATACACCGTCGACGCGCACGTGCCGGTCACGCCGCAAACCATAGCGTGGGGACATCTGCCCGCAGGACCCCAACCGGTATTGCGCGTGAGCTCGGGCCAGACCGTCGCCATGGATACGCTCTCTCATCAGGGTGTCAACAACGGCATGGACCCGGTTAAATTTTTTGCCGCCGGCGGCGTGGCGGCCGGCGAAGTGCTGCCCGACGCGCTCGAGATATACAACAAGGCCGAGCATCCGAAAAATTCCGGCGCGCACGTGTTGACCGGACCGGTCTACGTCGAGAACGCGGAGCCCGGCGACATGCTCGAAGTGCGCATGCGCGATTTTAAATTCCGCGTGCCATACGGCGTCAACAATAGCGGCAAGGGCACCGGCGTGCTGCCCGATGTGCATACAGGGCCCTATCCGAAGATCATCCGCTTCGACCTGCAGCGCCGCGTCGCGCTGTTCGCGCCGGGCGTCGAGATTCCGCTCGTGCCTTTCATGGGCATCATGACCGTGATGCCGCCGCAGCCGCTCGCCAACACGCGGCCGCCCGGAATTTACGGCGGCAACATGGACTTCAACCGGCTGACGACCGGCTCGTCGCTGTATCTGCCCGTGCATCAGGCCGGCGCGTTGTTTTATACCGGGGACTCGCACGCGGTGCAGGGCGACGGCGAAATCAACGGCACCGCGATCGAAGCGTCGTTGACGCCGGTGCTGCAGTTCATCGTGCACAAGAATGCGGGCCGCACGATGAAGTGGCCGCGCGCGGAAGACGCGGACAATTATTACGTGATGGGCATGGACCGCGACCTCGATAACGCGCTGAAGGAAGCCGCGCAGGAAACGATCGCGTTCCTGCAGAAAGAGCGCGGCCTGTCCGCGCAGGACGCCTATTCGCTCGCGAGCATCGCCGTCAACTACGTCGTCGGCGAAGCGGTCGACGACGTGCTGATGGTGTACGGCGCGATCCCGAAGAAAATCTTCAGTACGAATCCCGCGTTCTGGGCGAAACCCTGACGCCGGGCCGCGTTATTCCAGCTTCGTGCCGGTCAGCCTGATCAGGTAGCCGTACTTGTCGTAGTCCGACTTGATGCGCGCAGCGGTCTGCTCGGGCGTCATGTACCACGGCTCGAACGGCTCGAGCCGCGATTGCATGTCGGGACTCGTCTGCGCCTTCTTGATTTCGGCGTTGACCCAGTCGACGATTGCCTTGGGCGTGCCGGCCGGCGCAAACACGCCGACCCATCCCCGGAATTCGTAGCCCGGAACGCCCGCCTCGGCCACCGTCGGCGTGTTCGGGAACTGCGTCAATCGTGTATCCGAACTCACTGCGAGCAGACGCAGGCGTTTCGCGTCGATCTGGGTGACGACCGCGGCCGGGCTGCCGACCAGGAACTGCGTTTCGCCCGACACGATCGCGGTGGTCGCCGGCCCGCCGCCCTTGTAAGGCACGTGCGTCATCTGCGTCTTGGTCATCGACGTCAGCAACGCGATCGCGAGATGCGAGAAGCTGCCGCTGCCGGAGGTAGCGTAAAGAATTTCGCTCGGGTGCGCTCGGGCGAACGCGATGAGTTCCTTCACGGACTTCACGGGCAACGACGGGTGGACGACGAGCAATCCCGTTTGCGCGGACAACAGGCCGATGCCGACGAAATCCTTCAGCGTGTCGTACGGCAGTTGTTTGTAGATATGCGGATTGCCTACGTGGGTCGTCGAATGCACCATCAGCGTATAGCCGTCGGGTTTCGACTTGGCGACCATATCGGCGCCTATCGTACCGGACGCGCCGCCGCGGTTGTCGATGACGAATTGCTGGCCGGTGGTTTCGGAGATTTTCTGGAATATGAGGCGGCCCACGACGTCGGTGAGGCCGCCGGTCGGCCACGGCGTGATGACGCGCACCGGTTTGTTCGGATAGGCCTGCGCCGCACAGATCAGCGGCGCGCCGATGCCGCACGCGGTCGCCAGAAGAAACAATGCAAAAAGGACAACTCGCATAGCCGGTGTCTCATGAGATTGCATCCACCGGTCCCGGCGCACGCATCGACCGCGCACCACTTCATGCGCGGCTGATGCGGCCGAGTATAGCAATAGAGTACGGCGACGTTACTGCGCGTGTTCGGCGATACGTCCCATCTTGCCGTTCTGGTAGTCGGTGATCGCCTGCTGAATTTCGGCGCGCGAGTTCGTCACGAACGGGCCGTAACCGACAACGGGTTCCGCAAATGGCTCGCCGTTCAATACGAGCAGCGTAGTGTTCGCAGTCGCTTCCACCGCAAACTCACCGCCCGCGCGCTCGAGCACGGCAGCCTCCGCTTCGCCCACGGTTTCGCCATCCGCCAGGCGGATGCCGCCGCGCATGACAATTAGAACCGTTGTATATCCGGCGGGCACTTTGAACGTCGCGCGACCGCCCGCGTTGAGATTCACGTCCCACACGTTGACCGGGCTGAACGTACGCGCCGGGCCTTTGGCACCGTCGTAATCGCCGGCGATCACGCGCACCGACCCCGCATCGCCGGGCAGCGCGACGCGCGGGATCTGCGCGTTGGTAACGCCTTGGTAACCGGGCTGCGCCAGTTTGTGCTTGGCCGGCAGGTTCACCCACAGCTGCACCAT
>CAZEAX010000043.1:0-18026 GCA_964510405.1 uncultured Streptomyces sp.
GGCATGCGCATCGTCGACGTGGGCGTGGGAACCGGTCTCGTCGCGCGCGAGGCAGCGCGCATTGTCGGCAATCCAGGTTTGGTGGTCGGCGTAGATCCCAGTCCCGGGATGATGGCCCGCGCAAGATTGCCCATGGGAGTGTCGCTGGTTGAAGGAACGGCCGAAGCCATTCCTTTCCCGCCGGCAAGTTTCGATTTCCTCAGCATGGGTTATGCGTTGCGCCACATCGGCGACCTTTCCGTTGCGTTCCGGGAATTCTATCGGGTGATGAAGCCCGGGGCGCGCCTGTGCCTGCTTGAAATCACGCGTCCGCAAAAAGGATTCGGCGGCGCGTTGATGAAGGCGTATATGAAAGGTGTCGTGCCCATGCTGGCGCGCGTAGTGGGCAGTGCAAAAGGCACGGGCCATTTGTGGCGTTATTACTGGGACACCATCGAGGCTTGCGTGCCGCCCGACCAGGTGCTTGCCACCCTCGAGGCGTCCGGCTTCACGAACGTGCGGCGCCATATCGAAAACAAGGCGCTGAGCATCCTGGCCGAATTTCAGGCAACCAAGCCGCGCGATCCCGTGCGGGAAGAGTCGCCGCAACAATAGCGTCCGGCGCTTGATATGGCGCCAACGCGGGTTGGCTCAAGACCCGCTTCGAGATGCCAATGGCATCGATCCGCTAATGCGCCCCGGACATCCCTCTTGGATGAGGCCCGGCCTTGCTATCCGGCGAGAAAAACGGTTTTGACCCTTCGCATTGAACGCGATGCATGATCCTTCTTGCCGCTGGATCGAATGCGTACCGGTGGTGCAACAGGCAGGCGTTGTCCCACACTATCATGTCGCCCTTTTTCCAGGTGTGATGCCAGTGAAGTTCGGGACGCGTTGCATGAGCCCATAGTTCATTCAGCAGGTCTTCCGATTCTTCTACGGACAATCCCATGACGTAGGCTAAGCGCCGGCGGCCAAGATAAAGGGCGTTGTACCCGGTTTCGGGATGCGTCCGAACGATCGGGTGGACCGCTCCGGGCGAAATTCTCACGTCCGTGGTCGGCGGCACGCCTTTGCGCTGCTGTCCAACGCTCGTCTTGCTCAAATCATGCTTGATCTGCAGGCCCTGTATTCTCTGCCGCAGTTTCTCCGGCAACGTGTCGTACGCTGCGTACATGTTCGCGAACCCGGTTTCACCGCCCGTCGGCGGCACCTCCCACGCGTGCAGGACGCTGGTGCTCAGCGGGATGTCGTAAAAAGAATAATCCGAATGCCAATGCGCCTCGCCGTCGCCCAGGACGCCGATAGCCATGCCGGTTTTGTCCCGGACATTCGAGACTATGTTGATTTCCGGCAGCAGTTTGTCCCGGTCGGCGATGCCGGCGGGGCGGTGTTCCGCGGGCAACGCCGCCAGAAGCTTGCCGAACCTGCGGCCGAACTTCATCAATTCCGGATCGGTCAGGTCCTGGCCGCGGAACAGCAGCACAAGATTCTCATGAAACGCCTTATGGATAAGCTCGAACGAATCTTCGTCAAGGAACCGCACGTCGCAATTGCGGATTTCCGCGCCGCTGGCATAGGGCAGCGGCGTTATGTCGATGGAATCCGTGGCGGGCACGGCTTTGTTCCGGGCGCTTGCGTTGACTTCCATGTGATGCGTTCCTTTCCGGGAATGAGGCGGCCCGCTATCTTCTGCGCTGAATAATAGCAGCCAGCTTCACAATCGACATGCAGCGCCGAAATAGTTAGAGCGAAATGACGGCCGATGCGTCCACCCCGGACGGTGCTTAACTTCAAGACACTGCCGGCATTTGGGACCCCTCGCGAAGCGCCGGGCAGCCGCCGGCCTCGTCGAGCAGCACAGGGGACCCCGGCATCACTTCGTTGCAGCTACTCTACGTAGGGTGTTTCCATCTGCACGAATCAACGAGCCATGTCCGGGGCACCGGCCGCCACTCCCGCACTCGGCCTGCGGCTACCGAGTCGTGTCTGCTACCACTCCAGGGGCGACTCACTCGGGCTGCCCCCCGGATGAACTAGTCGAACTTGAGGTTCGCCGCCGTCACCACCTTCTTCCACTTCACGATTTCGCTTTGCATCAGCGCCGTCAGCTCCGCAGGCGTGCCGGTCTTCACGAACAGCCCCTGGCCCGCGAGCCGGTCGCGCACGTCGGGCTGATTCATGCCGCGCACGGTGTCGGCGTTGAGCTTCGCTATTACGTCGTTGGGCGTTCCCGCGGGCGCGACGAGGCCGAACCAGGCGTCAACCACGAAGCCGGGCAATCCCGATTCGGCGATCGTCGGATATTCCGGCAGCGTGGGCAGGCGGTTCGCGGCGGTCACCGCGATGCCGCGCAGCCGTCCCGCCTGCACCTGCGGCAGCACCGCGACCACGTTGGAGAAGATGAGCGAAAGCTGCCCGCCGATCAGATCGGTGATCGCGGGCGCTTCGCCTTTGTAGGGGACGTAGAGCATGTCCACGCCCGCCATCTGCTTGAAGAGTTCGCCCGCCATATGCGGCGGCGTGCCGGTGCCGCCCGCGCCGAAGCTCAGTTGGCCCGGCCTGGCACGCGCAAGCTTGATCATGTCCGCGACCGAGCGGATCGGCAGCGACGGATGCAGCGCGAGCAGCAGGGGTGAAGTCGCGAGCATGCTCACCGGTGCGTAGTCGCGCAGCGGATCGTAAGAGAGCTTGGCCATGAGGCTCGGCAAAATCGAATGCGAGGTCGTTGCGGCGATCAGCAGCGTGTAGCCGTCGGGCGCCGAGCGCGCGACGAATTCGGCGCCGATGGTGGCGCTCGCGCCGGGGCGGTTATCGACGAAGAACGACTGGCCGGTCGCCTCGGAAAGTTTTTGCGCGATGAGCCGCCCGGCGATGTCGGTGGCGCCGCCCGCTGCAAACCCCACCACGATGCGCACGGGTTTGGCCGGATAGCTCTGGGCCGCAACCTGCGCGGAACACGCGAGCAGTACAGCCATCAACAGAAAGTTTCTGCGTTGCATGAGCGTCTCCCCCGGGCGTCAACTGGAATCCGGCGTTCCAACGCCGCCATGCTACTCCGCGGAATCAGGCAGAGCCAGCGCGGTAGCGCGAGGTGGACCCACCGCTTATGTCATCCGGGCCGGCCCGTAAAATGAAACCGCCGACTGGCGCTGACTGGATGATCCGTGTTCGTGGTCTTGAATTGCGGCGACGACTTAACGGCGCCGGCTTCCACCGGCGGTCCGATGCTCGTCGTGCGGTTCGTTCACCGATTCGTTCGCCGCGACGTCGATGGCTTTTCGTGGTCCGGCCGGGGAGATCGGTTCGGTCATCCCTTGGGCGAGTTCGATCACCCGTAGCGGATCGACACCCAGGGTGCCGATCAGATATTCGATGATTTCGCTGCGCGGATTGGCAAGGGTGGGCTCGATCATCAGAACCGCCGCCGCCAGCGCCAATGCGTTTTCGCGCGATGCGAGATCGGGCAGCATGTCGCTTAAGGCATTGAGCGACTCGACCGGCGCGAGCGCCGTAATGCGCGCCTGGTTGCGCAGCATCGCGCTCCACTCGGCGCTGCTCGCGGCGCCCGTATAGAGCGATTCCGCGCCGTCGCGCGGGCGGCCGTGCCGCGCGAGCAGGCGCGCGAGATGCAGGCTGCGCCGTTCGAACGCTCCGATCGAAACCATCCCGGCGAGAACGATGCGGCAGACAGCCGTCGCGAAACCGCCTTCGCCGGCTTCCAGCAACGCTTCACGCCGCGCGTGGGCGAGTTCGATTTCGGCGCGCGCCAACGCCGCTTCCTCGTCGGGCGGGTCGGGCGGTAAGAGCGCGCCCAGCATTTTGGGCCCGTACATCCAGCGCGCCCAGTTGCGGACCGATTTGTCGCGTTCATCGCGGGATTTATCCATGCGTTCGACGATCGCGTCGGACGCACGGCGCTCGGCGGCGCGCAGCGGATGGTCCGTATCGATTTCGCGTCGTTCCGTTTGCGCCCAACCGGCCCACTGCTTGATCCACCATGCCACTGGATTGGCGTCGGACAGGAATTGCCGCTGCAATCGCAACGGATGCAGCGCAACGAGGGCATCGGCCATTGCCGGGGTGACCAGCGCGCGCACCCATGGCCTGACGAAAGTCTTATAAGCGGCGCTGTTGATTTCCGACAGCTTTGCCATCGTCGAAAACAATTGCTCCTCCCCGCGTCCTTCCGGATTCAGCGCACGCAGGTCGTTCATGGTGCGATGCTGGAATTGCACCGAGTAGGTGCCGTGTTCGAGGTCTTCCCAGCGATGATCCTCCAGCCCCGCTTTGGGTTCGAGTTTCATTTCATACAGGCCGGGGGGCAGGAGTTCGATGACGTCGATCGAATTGACGAGCTGGTCGTGTTCCTTCTTCGCAATGCCGGCGCCGACAAAAATGCCCAGGTGGCCGATGTCTTCGTGCAGCACGTAGACAATGGTGCGGCCGGCGGCCGTGATCGCGCGTTCGTCGCCCCACGTATCGATGATCCAGTTGAGCGCCTGCGGCGGCGGCGTGATGTTGTCGCCCCATGACGCGAACACCACGACGGGCGCCTTGATGTTGCGCAGATCGAGCCGCGCGCCGTCGATCACGATGTCGCCGCGCGCCAGCCGGTTGCCGACGAAGAGGTTCTCGACGATGCTTTCGATTTCATTTCCGGTCATGCGGAAATAGCCGCCCCACCACCGCTCGAATTCGAGGAAGCGCGCGGACTCCGTATCCACCTTGCTCCACAGGTTGTAGTACTTGCCCCACTTCGCGAAGGCGGGATTCAGTTTCTCGAAGTTCTCCACGAGATAAGCACCGTCGAAGCGGCCTGCGCCCAGATCGGCGCTCAATGAGGCAAGCCAGGAGCCGCCCAGCGCACCGCCGCTGTAACGCATCGGATTGAGTTCTTCGCCGCCCGCCCAGTACGAGAGCGGAGAACCGACCAGCATGATCGGTCCGGTGACGTCGGGGTTGAGCGCGGCGAGTCCCGCAATCGCCCAGCCGGCCTGGCAGTTGCCGATGATCACCGGCCTGGCCGCGCACTGCGGGTGCCGGCTTTTGACTGCCTCGATGAATTGAACTTCGGCTTGCATGACGTCGGCGAGGGTCTGGCTGTCCTCGGGTTCGGGCCGGAAGGTGATGAAATACACGGGATGCCCCGCCTGCATTGCGACGCCCACCTCGCTGTCAGGTTTGAAGCCGCCGATGCCCGGTCCGTGCCCGGCACGCGGATCGACGACCACCACGGGCCGCGCATTCGGATTGACGGGCAGGTCTGCGCTCGCGAGGAGACGCAGCAGGGCGTAATTGCAGGGACGCGCCAGATCGCGCCCATCGAGCACGAGCTCGTGCGCGAACTTCAGCAGCGGCGGCGTGCCTTGCTCGCTATGCTCCCGATAGTCGTTGCCGCGCTGGCGCAGGGTATCGAGCACCAATGCCGCGCGCTGGCCGGCGTCGGTCGCATAGGCCATCCAGTCCGCCACGGTGATGGCGCACTGCGGTGCTGAATCGGGAGCTGCCTCGGGCGATGTGTCCGGCGTCTTGGTGGGCATGAGTCCTCGATCGTGATGATTGCGTACGGAACGTAGATATATCGGCTTGCGCGCGGATAGCTATAGCTTTAATTGCCGGCGGACCTGCGTTCCGGCCAATTAAAGCCGTAATAGAGATACGAATTCCACCAAAGCGTCAGGGATCCATATGCGACTTCGGGAATTGCTCGCGCAACCGCAACATCTGCCGACCGTAACGGCGCTGGTCCAGAGCCTGATCGACAGTTTCTCCCGGGAGGACGTCGCGCTGGGCGAGATTTCTCGCCTGATTTCAACCGATCCGGGGCTGTCCGCCAAGCTGCTGCGGCTTGCCAATTCGGCTTACTTTCGGGCGGCGGGCGGCATCGGCAATGTCAACGATGCGCTGAAAATGCTCGGCGTCAAAATGGCGCGCAACCTGGTGATCGGCAGCGGACTCGCCGCAGCTTTCAAAGTGGCGCCCGGCATGGACGTTCAGCAGTTCTGGCGTTACGGCCTGATCACCGCCTGTGTCGCACGCTGGCTGGCGGGGCAGGCGAGGCAGGACAGCGAACTCGGCTTCATGGTGGGCCTTCTGCATGGAATCGGCCAATTCACCATGCGCGCCGCCATGCCGGAGGAAATGATCCGCATCGACGCAGGCGTACATCCGATTGACGCGCGGCGCGCGCTGGTGGAACGCGAAACCCTGGGCTTCGATCATGCCGAAGTCGGTGCGGAACTGGCCCGCCTGTGGCGCTTTCCGGAGGCCATAGCAGAAGGAATTGCCAGCGTGCCCCGGCCGCTTGAGTTGCGGCCGGTGTCGCCGGTCGCCGCCGTCGTTCATCTGGCCGCGTGGCGCGCGCGCGCGGAGGTTTTCGGCGACGCGCAGGAAAAGTTGGCGGCCGGCTACCCTGATACGGTCGCGACGTCGCTGCAGATAACAAAAGGCTGGATGCCTGCGCTGATACGCAACGGGGAGTCGGGAACCGGACCGACGCGCGCGATGCCCGAGGTCGCCGAGCTTACAGCGGGACTTGACGAGATGCTGAACTGCAGCTGATACGAAGCATTGTCTTGTTTTGCGCGCGGTTTGAATCCGGGGCGGGCAAGGATTGCTTTGAGTTACGCCAGTTAAATTATGTTTTGGTGCGGACCGGATGATCCGCCTTTGTCGTCGTACACGGCGAGGCGATCGACCTTCCACAACACAGGAAACCAGTAAATCCACACCGCAGCGACCAATAAAGTACCGGTGCCGCCGATGGTGACGGCCGCCACGGCGCCCAGCCATGCGGCGACCACCCCCGACTGGAACTGGCCGAGCTGGTTCGACGTGCCGGTGAAAACCGAATTCACCGCGCCGACGCGGCCGCGCATGCCTTCCGGCGTCTGCAATTGTACGAGCGACTGGCGGATGACCATGCTCACCATGTCGGCGCCGCCGAGCACCGCCAGCGCCGCGAACGAGAGCGCAACCGAACGCGAGAGCCCGAACACGATCGTTGCGATGCCGAACACCGCGATCGACGCGAACAGCTTGCGTCCCACGCGGCGCTCGAGCCGGAAGCGAATCAAAAGCAGCGACACGAGCACTGCGCCGGCGGCGGGCGCGGCACGCAAAAGGCCCAGGCCGCCGGGGCCGATGCCGAGGATGTCGCGCGCGTAAATCGGCAGCATCGCGGTCGCGCCGCCCAGCAGCACGGCGAACAAATCGAGCGACATCGCGCCGAGTATCACCGGTCGCTTGCGAATGAACGAGATGCCGCCGAACAGCGACTCCATCGTCATCGGCTCGCGCGTCGGCACGGAGCCCTGCGTGAGGCGCATGCGCGAGAGCAGAACGCCGGCGGCGATAAAGCACAGCGCGCCCGCGCCGTAGGCGGCAACGGCGCCGAGCAGGTAAATCAATCCGCCGAGGGCGGGGCCGGCGATGGTCGCCGCTTTCTTCGCGCCCACCGTCCACGCGATGCATTGCGGCAGTTCGGCGCGCGTCACCAGGGTCGGCATCAGCGCGCGCAACGCCGGCTGCTGGAACGCATGCGAAATGCCGAACGCAAACGTGCACGCATAAATCATCCAGATCGACACCGCGTCCATGAAGCTCGCCGTTGCGAGCAACCCGAGGCCGGCGAACTTGACGAACTGGCAGACGATCGTGATATGCCGGCGATCGAAGTTGTCGGCGACGTGGCCCGCCGGCAGGGCCAGCAGAAAGAGCGGCAGGAATTGCGCGAGACCGATGAGGCCGAGGCTCAACGCGCTGCCCGTGAGATCGTAGATCTGCCAGCCGACCGCGACGGAAAAAATCTCCTGGCCGAGCGAAAGCAGGGTTTCGGCTATCCAGTAGCGGGTGAACGCGGCATTGCCGGGCGGCGCAATGCGCATCGGCGGTGGACCTTTTTTATTTTGCTGGCGGATCGAGCGCGTGGATCGCGCGCTCACGGATGCGGTGAATGATAGCAGGCGGCGCCGCGTTCCACACGCGGGCCGCGCGGGGCCCGTGCTATTTAAGCGGCTTGTCGAGCTTGATGAAATAAATGCGGTTGATGTCGACCGTGTCGTTCGCACCCGGCAGGCGCTTGGGCGCGATGCCGCCCTTGCCGTCCGGCACGATGCCGAAGTCGTCGTCGTTCGACACGGCGATGATGGTGTCGCTGATCACCGCGAGCCCCTCGGACTTGTCGTGCGGATAGCCGCCGGGCAGCGCCAGCAAATCCACCACGAGCTCCTTGGTGACGGGAACGATGCCCGCGTCCTGCAATTCCGCGGCGCTCAACTGCTCGAGGGTTTTGCCGTTGATTCGTTTGCCGTTGGGGCCGTCGGCAGGCTCGCTTACGTCGGTCGCCTGCGCGATATCGATTTTGTAGATGCGTTTCAGTTTCGACGGCGACTTGGGATCGCCCTGGAACAACTGGTCGCGTTCGGAGACGATGAAAGTGTGATCGGTGACCGCGGCAATTTCGCTCACCACCGTGCTGGTTGCATCCAGCATGTACGCATACTGCTTCGATGCGCCGGTCTGCGGATCGAACGTCACGAGGCGGTTCAGCCGCGAAGTCTTGCGGACGGCCGTGTCCGGGTTGTCCACCGGATTTTGCATGAGGCCGACGAGCGTTTTGCCGTCGGGCGTGATGGTCAGCGCTTCCATGCCGCGATTGGGCCGGCGCAGCGCCAGCACTTTGGGCAGCGACTTCGCGCCCGGGAACGGCCCGATGCGTTCGGTGATATTGCCGCGCGGATTCAGATGCACGAGCCACGGGCCGTATTCGTCGGAAATCCAGAAACTGCCGTCTTTCATCGCCACCAGTCCTTCGCTGTCGAGCCCGTCAGGATCGGTGCCGAGTTCGCGGCCCCGCATGTCGACTGCGATTTCGCCGGTATTGCCATTGTGCGGATTGGGCAGGCCGGTGATTTTTTTGCCCTTGGCGTTCCTGATCGCGATGACTTTTACCAGCTTGAGCTTGTCGCCTTGCAGCTGGAAGCGGCCGATCTGCGGCGTGAAGCGCGGCAGCGGAAACACTTTTTTGTCCGCGTCGTTGCTGTCCGTATTCGGACCGCGATCCGTGAGCAGGTAGAAATAGCCGGGCGCGCGCGGATCGGGCGCGAGAGCGGAGCCGTAGCCGCCGCCGTACACTTTGACGCCGTTGAACTCGCCGAGCACGCGCGGCGTTGCGGCGGTCGCGATGTCGGGGTACTTGATTTCGGCCGCTGCGGCGCAGCCGGCGTCGATGCATGCGGCCAGCAACAAAATGCGGGCCAGCGCGCGCGCCGGGGTCTTGGACGGGCTAGATCGCATTACTTTTCTCCATGGAGAGTCGCCACAACTGTCATTAGCGACGATATCGCGGGAATCATTGCAATTGCGTTACAGCAATGGCGCGAGATACCCCGGCGGCTTCGGCAAGCGCCATTCTACTTGATGCCCCGCCGCCCCCGGCCGCGGAGAAAATAATTACGGCGCAAGCTCGAACGGCGCTACAAAGAGTTCTATAAGCGCGTCGATTATCTTCCGCGGCCGCGCGTGGGCACGCGGGAGAAATGATTCAGCCTGCCGCCCGCGCGTGCTGCACCGGCGGCCTGCTCCATTTGCGCGCATGCGCCGGCGAACCGCGCTGCCCCCACGACAATCCCGTCGCAAACGCAGTCGCGTTCACGATACCGAACAAACACAGGCTCGCCGCCATGAACCAGTAAAGCCCGGTGATCGAGCCGTGATGCACGCTCACCCAGGACCATCCGCCGACGGTCGCGACCAGCATGCGCGTGACGCCGGCGATCACCGGCCACAACACTTTGCCCGCGCCCTGGCTCGCGAAATACAGCGCCATGCCGAAACCGAAGAACCCGTAGAACGGTGCCGCGCGATGCAGATAGCTCACGCCCGCAGCGATGACGTCCGCGTCGCGGCTGAAGAGTTTCATCCACAGTTCCGGCGCGAGCGCGGCGGCGAGTCCGATCAAGCCGGTCGCCCCAGCCGACATTGCGGCCGCAGTCCACGCGATGCGTCGTGCGCGCGCGAGCTTGCCCGCGCCCACGTTGGTGCCGACCATGGTGACCGAGGCGGTGCCGAGCGCGAACAGGAGCGGAATCAAGAGATAGTCGAGCCGTGACGCCATGCCGTAGCCCGCGATCGCAGCGACGCCGAAAGTGCCGACGAGCCCGGTGCACAAGACGACCGTCGCGTTCGCGAGCAGGGTGCCGACCGCCGACAGGATGCCCACGCCGAGTATCTCTTTCAGCAAGCGCCATTCGATGCGCACGACCTTGAGGCGCACGGGGGTTGCGCGCGAGCGCAGATAAGCGATGAACGCAATCGTCGCGCCGACGTAATAAAAAATCATCGCGTAGCCCGCGCCCGCGATGCCGAAGCGCGGGATCGGTCCCCAGCCGAGGATAAGCGGCGGCGACAAAGCGAGCGTCAGCACCGCGCCCGCAGCCGTCAGCGCTGCCGGGACTTTTACGTTGCCGGCGCCGCGCAATGCGGAGGCGAGCAGATTCGAGATCCAGATCGGTATCGCGACGCCGAACACGAGGTTGGAATAAACGAGCGCGCTGGCGAGCGCTTCGCCGCCGCCGCCGAGCGCCTTGAAAAGCACCGGTCCGCCGGCGAGCGCGCCGAAGGTAAACAGCGCGCCGAACGCGACCGCAATGACTATGGAGTGCCAGACGAGGGCGTCAGCGTCGCGCTTGCGGCCCGCGCCGAGTGCGCGCGCGATGGCGGAAGACACGCCGCCGCCGATGCCGCCGTTGGACATCATCGTCATCAGCATCAAGAGCGGAAAGACGAGCGCCACGCCGGTGATCGCGGCGGTGCCCAGAAAGCCGACGAAGTAAGTTTCGGCGACGCCGACCAGCGTCTGCACCGCGAGCACGACGAGTATGGGCCACGCGAGGCGCACAAGGCGCGGGGCGATGGGGCCGTGGAGCAGGGTTTCGTTCATGGCGGTATCCCGTGGTAGTCACTTGCACTTTGCAAGTTACGGAGCACTGTAGCATAATAGACTTGCAAATTGCAAGTGACTGGCTGGAACGGAGCGTAACCCATGAATGCAAAAGCGAAAAAACCCAACGGCCCGCGGCGCTCGGCATGCCCGGTGGCCGGCACGCTCGACATCGTCGGCGACAAGTGGTCGCTGCTGATCGTGCGCGACATGCGCCACGGCAAACGTACCTATGGCGAACTCGCCGCGTCGCCCGAAGGCATTCCGACCAATATCCTCGCCGATCGCCTGCGCCGGCTGGAGGAGTCCGGCATCGTCGCGCGCGACGCTTATCAGGAGCACCCGCCGCGCTACGCGTATACGCTGACGGAAAAGGGCCGCGACCTGGGCGAGATCATGGTTGCGCTGGTGCACTGGGGCAAGAAGCACATCCCGGGGTCGCGCACGCTCACCGAAATCGCCGCCGGGGGAAAATCGAAAAAATGATACAGTCGATGCCTGCGTGAATCGCGAAGCATCGAGGAGAATCAAATGAAGGAAGTCATCGGCGTCATCAGCCCCGAAGGCCTGCCGCTGGGCGCGACCAGAAACATCGCTCCGCATCTGGGCACGCTCGACGGCAAGACCATCGGCGAGGTGTACAACAACCACTTCAAGGGCGGGTTGATGTTCGAGACCTATCGCCGTCTGTTCAAGGAAAAGTACAAGGGCATCAAAATAATCCCGTTCACCGAATTTCCGATCGTCTACGTCGGCGGCGACGCGGAGTCGCAGAAAAAAATCGCGAAGGAAATCGCCGCGCTCGCCAAAGAGAAAGGCGTCGATGCGATCATCACCGGCAACGGGGGTTGAGGGACCTGCACTCCGTCCTCGGTGAGGCCGGCGGTAGAAGCGGAAAAAGCGGGGATCCCCAGCGTGGTGATCACCACGACGGGATTCACGACCATCGCGCGCGCGGTGGCGAAGGCCGAAGGCATGGCCGACCTCAGGATCGGCGAGTATCCGGGCGCGGTGGGCGTGCATCCCGAAGAGCTCGTCGTCAAAAATGTCGAGAACGTATTGTTCGATCGCATCGTCGATCATCTGACGAAGCCGCGCGACGGCGGCAGCGGCACCGCGCCGGCCGTTTCGCGCAGCGCCAGCGAAATCATCTATGCAGGCTCGTTTGACGACGTCAACGAGTATTTCCGGAACCAGGGCTGGACGGACGAGTTGCCGATCATCCCGCCGACGCTCGAGCGCGTAGAAGCATTCCTGAAACACACCGACCGCGCGCCGGATGAAAAAATCGCCGTGCTGCCGCAGGCCAATCGCGCCGCGACGCCGTGGAACATCGCGGCGAACGCCGTGATGGCGGGATGCAGCCCGGAGTGCATGCCATTGCTGATCGCACTGGTCGAGGCGATTGCGGACAACACGTACAACCTCGCCAACATCGGCACGACGTGGGGCGTGTTTCCTTATCTGCTCGTCAACGGGCCCGCCGTTAAAAAGATGGGGATCGAGAGCGGCGCGCACCTGATTTCGATGGGCGAGAATCCATCGATCGGGCGCGCGCTCGGGCTGATCGTCAAAAATATCGCCGGTTACAGGCCGGGCCGCAATTACATGGGGACGTTCGGTTATCCGCAGAGTTTTACGCTCGCCGAGAACGACGCGGAAAATCCGTGGGAGCCGTTCCACGTCGAGCATGGTTTCAAAAAAGAAGACAGCACGGTGACCGCCTGCGCGAGCGTGACGTGGGGCTGGGCGCCGGCGATTTACGGCACGCCCGACAAGACGGCGGCCGAGACGGCGCTGGAATTCATGGCTCTCGAGCTGACGAAGAAACCATGTCTTGCGCGTTTGGCGGAGCGCGGCCCCAAAGGCTTCCGGAACATGGTGAGCATACTGATCGCGCCTCCCGTTGCGAAATCGCTGGCCGCCGCGGGCTATACGAAACAAAAAATCCGCGAATACGTGCACGAACATGCGCGGGTCACGTTCCGCGAGCTCGAGTTTCTGCTCAAGTACGGCCACTCCGAAGCGTTCACGATTGCCGAGGCCGTGAAACGCGGCATCTATCCGGAGGAATACCTCGTCGGTCCGGACGATCTCGTGCGCGTATTGCCGAGCCCCGACATGATCCACATCATGGTGTGCGGCGACCCGAACCGCAACCGGTTGATGGTCCTGTGGGGCGGCTACGTCAATCCCGTCACCAAAAAAATGACGTTCCCCGCCGGCGGCTGAAGCGCGACCGGAAGTTTTTCCGCGCCGCCGGCGATTCGTTAAACCGCGTCACCTTCCAACTCGACCCCGGCGCGATATCTGCGCCAGCGTGCGCGGGCGTCCGGTGAATCTGCACGCCGGTCGTCGATCATCTCGCAATTCGCGGCACCCGGCGGGACCATCGGATAAACGTTTTCGTTGACGTCTATGCTTGCGTGGATCAACACCGGGCCCGGCGTTGCGAGTTCCGCGGCAAGCGCCGCGCGCGGATCGGCTTCCGTGTCGAGATTTCTCACCCTGAGCCCGAACGCCTGCGCGAGCGCGATGAAGTCGGGCTGCCGCGCGTATTTGCACGCGAATATGCGCCGGCCGTAAAACATCGACTGCTGCTGGTGCACGAGTCCCAGCGAATAATTGTTCATGACGACGATTTTGATGTTCACGCCGCATTCGACCGCGGTCGCGAGTTCCTGGATATTCATCAGCACGCTGCCGTCGCCGGTCAGGCAAACCACGCTGCGCCCGGGATACGCAAGGGCCGCGCCGATCGCGGCGGGCAGCCCGAAGCCCATCGTGCCGAGTCCGCCCGAAGTCAACCACTGGCGGGGATGGCGCAGCGGATAAGCCTGCGCCGCCCACATCTGATGCTGGCCGACGTCGGTCGTGATGATCGCGTCATGCGGAACTTCCGCCGCCACGGCGCGAATCAGTCCGTAGTGCGAGCGCACGTCATCGGCGCGCGGCATGTTGAGCGGAAAGCGTTGCTTGAGTTCGGCTACGCGGGCGAGCCACGGTCCGCGCCGTGCAGATTTGATGTGAGGCAGCAATGCCTGCAGCACGGCCCGCGCGTCACCGGCGATCGCGAGATTCGCGGCCTTGAGTTTGTTCAGTTCCGCGCGATCGATGTCGATGTGGATGACGCGCGCACGCGGACAGAATGTCGCGACTCTGCCGGTGGCGCGATCGTCGAAGCGCGCGCCGACCGCGATCAGCAGATCGCATTCTTCGAGCGCGAGATTGGTGTACTGCGCCGCGTGCATCCCGAGCATGCCGAGCGACAGCGGATGGTCGGACGCCACGGCGCCGAGCGCCATCAGCGTCATCGTCGTCGGCAGACCGGCTTTGTCGGCGAGCGCCGCGGCGAGTCCGGCCGCGCCGGAATGGATGACGCCGCCGCCGAGATAGAGCACCGGGCGCCCGGCCGCATTGATCATGTCTGCTGCAGTGGAGACTGCACGGTCGTCGAGCGCCGGCGCGGGATCGCGGCGTCCCGGCTCCGGCCAGCGCGTGACTTCGACGACGTCGGTCAGCACGTCCTTGGGAATATCGATGAGCACCGGGCCCGGGCGGCCGCTCAAAGCGATGCGAAAAGCGCGCGGTATGACGTCGAGCAGCGCGGCGGTGTCGGTGACCTGGAAATTGTGCTTGGTCACCGGCATCGAAATGCTTTGCGTATCGACTTCCTGGAATGCATCGGTGCCGATCAATGCGCGCGGCACCTGGGCGGTGATCGCGATCAGCGGTATCGAGTCGAGCTTGGCGTCGGCGATGGCGGTGATGAGATTGGTGGCGCCCGGTCCCGAGGACGCGATGCACACGGCGGCTTCACCCGTGGCCCGTGCCCAGCCTTGCGCGATGAACCCCGCGCCCTGCTCGTGTCGCGCCAGCACGTGCGTGATGCTGCGCGATTGCGCCAGCGCATCGTAGAGCGGCAGGATCGGCCCGCCGGGTATGCCGGCGATCATGCGCACGCCCTGTTGCTCCAGCAGCCGGACGACGATGGCGGCGCCGGAAATCTGCGCGGGCAAATCTTCGTGCGCTGCGGGGCAACGGGACTCGAATTCCTCGATCGATGCTCTGCGGTTCATGCGGTCAGTCTCCATGTGATGCCGAGAGACCATCCGGAGGGCAATAAAAAACCCGCCGGCTGGGCCGGCGGGTTTTTGTGATCGGTTGTTCGCTAGGTTTCGATCACGCAGCCGCCGGCTGGTCGGTAATAACGACCAGTACCAGGACTACGGACAGGACATTCGCGGAATGCGTTTTGTACAGCGAGCGCGACACTGCGCCTGCTGCGCCGTCAGGGCTGCAGGGCGAAAACGAATGAGCTTCGCGTCTGAACATAGATCAATTATGGCGGAAAAGTCTCATCACGACAACCACCCCGCCAATGCGGCTACAGAAAACCCGCCAATGTGTCGATGGTTTCCTTTTGTCTTTCTTCCATCAACCAGTGTCCGCTGCCTTTCAACACGACCATCTTCGCGTCCGCCGCGACGAGCTTCATCTGGTCGCCGAGCAGTTGACCGTTGGCTTTCTCGCCGCCGATCGCGAGCACCGGCATCGTCAGCTTGACCTTCGCCAGCTGCGCGAAATCTTTCGCGGCCTGTTGAAAGGAAACAAAGTAGACCCAACCCGCGCGCATGCGTCCCGGCCGCGCGTAGGCCGCGGTGTATGCTTTGCGGTCCGCTTCGGGTATCGAATGCGTGCGGTCGGCGGCGAAGTTGTTCCAGTAGTGCTCGAAGTACGTGCGCACGCGTCCTTTCACCAGCAGCTCCGGCGTTTCGCCGTTGAAGCGGAAATGCCAGATGGCAGGGTGGTTGTAAACCGCCTCCCAGCCGGCAACGCCGGGCAGAAAGGCATCCATCACCACGAGCTTCTCGGTCTCGGTCGGAAACTGCGCCGCGTACGCATACGCAACCATCAGCCCGATGTCGTGCCCGACGACGCGCGCTTTCGTAATGCCCAGCGCCTTCGCGAGCGCGTGGATGCGGATCGCCGCGGACTTCATGTCGAGCCCGTCGGCCGGAATTTGCGAGTCGCCGATGCCGGGCAGATCGGGCGCGATCACCCTGAATTTTTTCGCGAGCAGCGGGATGAGCGGCCGCCACATGCGCGAGGTCTGCGTATAGCCGTGCAGCAGGATCACCGCGTCGCCGCTGCCGGCGGTCAGATAGTGCAGTCCTTCCGCGTCGCGCGCGGCGATGGCCGTATCTGCGGCATGGCCGGCACCCGGTATCAAAACCAACAACGCAAGCAGGGTGAACAGGCATGCACGAAAAGAGGGCGGCAGGCGATTGCGCAGGGGAGGCTCCTTAAGAAACAGATACATTGCAAAATGAGTTTTCGCCAAGGACTTCGGTCTTCCGCGGACCGCAGTCAAGCGCGGAGGGCGGGAGTACATAAGAACATTATGCTACCCTGCCGGAGACAAGCAGTCGGCGGCGTGCGTGAGGAGGATAATCGAAGGATGGCAACAAAGTGCGTGAATGATTTTCGCCTGCGGTTCGGCAAGCAGGAGCTGGTGCCGATCGTGGTGGGCGGGATGGGCGTGGACATCTCGACGGCGACCCTCGCGCTCGAGGCCGCCCGGCTCGGCGGCGTGGGCCACATCTCCGACGCGATGGTGCAGACCGTCTCCGACCGGCGCTCCCAGACGCACTTCACCAAGGAAAAGCTCAAGCTCTATAAGTACAACGTCGCCAACTCCGACAAATCGAAGGTGATGTTCGACCTCGGCCGGCTCACCGAGGCGACGCACAACCACGTCGGCAAGGCCATGCAGGCCAAGCGCGGCAGCGGCATGATCTTCGTGAATTGCATGGAGAAGCTCACGATGAACGCGCCGAAAGAGACGCTGCGCGTGCGCCTCGCCTCTGCGCTCGACGCGGGAATCGACGGCATCACGCTCTCCGCCGGGCTGCATCTCGGTTCGTTCGCGCTGATCGCGGACCATCCGCGTTTTCGCGACGCGAAGCTCGGCATCATCGTCTCGTCGCTGCGGGCGCTGCAGTTGTTCCTGCGCAAGAACGCGCGGATCGGCCGCCTGCCCGACTACATCATCGTGGAAGGGCCGCTGGCCGGCGGGCACCTCGGCTTCGGCATCGACGACTGGCAGAAATACGACCTGCGCACGATAGTCACGGAAATCCTGCAATATCTGCAAACCGAAAAGCTCGACATCCCGCTGATTCCCGCAGGCGGCATATTCACCGGCAGCGACGCCGTGTCGTACCTCGAAAGCGGCGCCGCGGCCGTGCAGGTGGCGACGCGCTTTACCGCGACGCGCGAATGCGGCCTGCCGGACAAGGTGAAGCAGGAATACATCAAGTCGGAAGAGGCGGACATCGAGGTCAACATGATCTCGCCGACCGGCTACCCGATGCGCATGTTGAAAGGCAGCCCGTCGATCGGCGACGGCATCCGGCCCAACTGCGAGGCCTACGGTTACCTGCTCGACGGGACGGGCAATTGCGCGTACATCACCGCCTACAATCGCGAAGTCGCGGCGCATCCCGGCGCGAAGAAGGTTTCGGTGATGGACAAAACCTGCCTGTGCACCGCCATGCGCAACTTCGACTGCTGGACCTGCGGGCACAACGCGTACCGGTTGAAAGACACGACCCGCAAGCTCGCGGACGGCAGTTATCAGCTGCTGACCGCCGAGCACGTGTTCCGCGACTACCAGTTCAGCGTCGACAACAAGATTGCATTGCCGCCTGAATTGAGCCTGGAGCAAGCGACGGGCGGGTAATCCGGATTCGACGATGCGCGGTTGTCCCATCGGTGACATGACGAGTGCAACGTTCCTCGTGGTCCTGGCAGCGTTGCCGCTGTGCAATGCGGTCGCGGCCGGGTATCCGACCAAGCCGATACGCCTCGTCGTGCCGCAACCGCCGGGCGGCGGCGCGGACATTGTCGCGCGCCTGCTCGCGCAAAAACTCGGCGCCGGTCTCAAGCAGGAAATCGTCGTCGACAATCGCGGCGGCGCGGGCGGCATCGTCGGCACCGAGCTCGTCGCGCACACGCCCGCCGACGGTTACACGCTGCTGCTCGGCTATACCGGCAGCCTCACGATCAACCCGAACATCTACAAGCAGCTGCCGTACCG
>CAZEAX010000044.1:0-17967 GCA_964510405.1 uncultured Streptomyces sp.
AGGTGATCGACGCCCGTTCCCGCGTGTTTTCCGCGCGCGAGTCGCAGGACATGCCTGCATTGGGCGCCGCCGAGGCCGGCTTGCGTGCGAGTGTGGGTAACCTGTTCGCGGTCGCCGAACAATATCCGGACCTCAAAACCAATCAGACTTTCCTGCAACTGCAAGGCCGCATCACCGGCCTTGAAAATGCGATCGCAGACCGCCGCGAGTTCTACAACGAATCCGCCAACATCAACAACGTGCGCGTCGAGCAGTTCCCCGACGCGATCATCGCGGGCATGTTCAACTTCAAGCCGGCGCAACTGCTCGAGTTCGACGCCGCGGAAAAAACCGACGTCGACGTCAAAGAATTGTTCAAATAGCGCCGGTTGCGGTTGCCTGACGCATGGGCCGCAGTGTACGCATTCATACGGCCAACTGGCTTACCGGCGGCGTCCATGTAATTATTTTGTATGTCGCCCTCCACGCGAAGTCGGCGGCGGTATGGCCGTACGCGCTGGGTTTGATGTCGCTGGTCAGCTTTGCCGCGTGGATCGGCAACTACCGCCGGCTGCGCCAGATAGCCGACACTCCGCTTTCCAACATCGCGACCGCCGCCCAGGGCTACGTCGAAATCGCCGGATACGCGGAAATACCAGGCGGCATGCCTCTGACTTCCAAACTCTCCATAACGCCATGCGTCTGGTACCAATACGAAGTCCACGAAAAGTCATCCAAGGATGAATGGGTCCTGCAGGACTCCGGCGTCAGCACCGAGCCCTTCATCGTCAAAGACGCCGGCGGACTATGCGTGATCGACCCCGAAGGCGCTGAAGTCGTCTGCTCGCGCAAGCGCACCTGGACCCAAGGCAACTATCGCTACGTCGAATGGCTGCTGCTGCCGCGCGAACGCGTCTACGCGCTCGGCGATTTCGCGACGGTCGGCGGGGCGGACAGCGAACTCAATCTCGCCGCCGACGTCGGCGCGCTGCTCGCCGAATGGAAAAAAAACCAGCCGGACCTGCTCAGGCGTTTCGACCTTGACCACAACGGCGCGATCGATCTCAAGGAATGGGAACTGGCGCGGCGTCAGGCGGTGCGCGAAGTCGCGGCGCAACATCGCGAGATTCGCATGAGCGCCGGCACCAACATGTTGCGTGCCCCCGCCGACGGACGCCTCTTCCTGCTCTCCAGCGAGATTCCGGCCAAGGTGCGATTCAAATACACGTTGTGGGCATGGGCGCATGCCCTGATATTCATTGCGGCCGGCGGCGGCACGTTTGCGCTGCTGTAGCGGCGCTGCGGCGTCCGGAGAGTAACTCTCCAGCCGGCACACGGTGGCATGTTTGCACACAACTCACTACACTATCCTTCCGTCAACGAATATCCGTTTCCGCCATGCGCACTGACACTCTGCTCGGCCTGACCGCTCACGGCTTTCACAAGATTTCTTATACCGACTGGGGCGACCCCGCGAACGGGCGCATCGTCATCTGCGTGCACGGCCTGACGCGCAACTGCCGCGATTTCGATTTTCTCGCGCAGGCGCTGGCCGCCGAATTCCGCGTGGTTTGTCCGGATGTCGCGGGCCGCGGCCGCAGCGACTGGCTCTACAACAAGGACGATTACGGGTATCCGCAGTACATGGCCGATGCGAACGCGCTGATCGCACGCGTGTCGGCATCGCCCGTCGCGGCCGGCTGGCTCGGCAAGCTCGCCGCTTCTCTGACCCGGCGTCACGGCCCGCGCTCGCTCTACTGGGTCGGCACCTCGATGGGCGGCATGCTCGGCATGCTGCTCGCCTCGCGTCCGAACTCGCCGATACGCAAGCTGGTCGTCAACGATGTCGGCCCGCTGATTCCCAAAGCTTCACTCGACCGCATCGGCACCTACGTCGGCAAGGACCCGCGGTTCAAGACATTCACCGAACTCGAAACCTATGTGCGCGCGGTCTCCGCTCCGTTCGGTGCGCTCACCGACGCGCAGTGGCACCACTTGACCGTTACCGGCGCCCGGCAACATGCCGACGGCAGTTGGGGCATGGGATATGACCCCGATCTCGCCGCGCCGTTTCGCAAGGGCTCCGCGCAAGACGTGAATCTGTGGCCTTACTGGGACACCATCACGTGCCCCACACTTGTACTGCGCGGCGCCGAGTCGGACCTGTTGTTGCGATCCACCGCCGAGGAAATGCAGACACGCGGCCCGCACGCGCGCCTGGTCGAATTTGCGGGTATCGGCCACGCGCCGATGCTGATGGCCGACGATCAAATCAAGGCGGTTAGGGACTTCCTGCTCGCGCCGGAATGACGACGGCCGCGCGGTGATTCGTCGCTAGGGAAAACTCGTGAACTCCTCGAGCGATATGCGGCCGTCGTGGTTCTTGTCGATTTTTTTGAAGTTCTGCTCGAGCACCGCGTCGCCCTTGACTTCATCGGGCGTCAGATACCCGCTGCGATCGCGGTCCAGCACGTAAAATTCGCGCGGCGTCAGCTTGCTGGGCTTGTCCGCCGCCGCCTTGCCGGCGTTAATCGCGCGCGCCACCTCGTTGCCCGAGAGTCGGTCGTACACCTGGGGACCGCCGATCGCCAGAAACAACACGAGCGCACCCGCCGCCATCCACGTCATCTGGGTCATCCACGCCGGCGTGAGTTTGAGCGGACCGCCGAGC
This sequence comes from uncultured Streptomyces sp., assembly GCA_964510405.1. Classification (GTDB taxonomy): domain Bacteria; phylum Pseudomonadota; class Gammaproteobacteria; order Burkholderiales; family SG8-41; genus PALSA-1004. Next base: position 2,651 of record CAZEAX010000044.1, read on the forward strand.
AACAGGCTCTGATTTGCGCGAACTGTCTCGGCATCTTCCGCCGCCTCGCCTTTGGTTGACGCCACGGCATAGGCCAGCGGCGACGGCGGCGGCGCGACGTACGCTTCGCCGGTAAACATCGCCTTCCATTCCGGCACCGATTGCGGGCGTTTTTTTTCGTCGACTTCGAGGCCGCGATTGATCGCATGCAGAAAGCCGGTCGAAAACCGCGCGCGCGCGCCGATCAGCGCCGAGAGCACTGTGTCGTCTTTCAGCCGTGTCACGACGTCCGGCGGGTTATCGCCGATCACCGCGCGGTAAAACACGGCGGCGAGCGAATAAATGTCGGTCCACGGCCCCTGATTGCCGTCCTTTGAATACTGCTCGAGCGGCGCATAGCCCGGTGTCAGGATGGACGTTATCGTGTGCGTGGAAGAGCCGATTGCGAGCCGCGCGGCGCCGAAATCGAGCAGCACCGGCACACCGGTATCGCGGATGAATATGTTGGAAGGCTTGATATCGCGGTGCAGAAATCCCGCCATATGCACCGCGTGCAAGCCATCGAGCAATGGCATCAGAATCCGCAGCAACAGTTCCTCGTCCGGTTGGGGAATGCGTTTGAGCATCTGGCTTAACGACACGCCGGACTCGTAATTCATCACCATGTAAGCGGTGCCGTTGGCCTCGAAATAACGGCCGACGGTCACGATGTTCGGATGGCTGAACTTGGCGAGCAGGCGCGCTTCCTGCAGGAAGCGGTCGAGACCCCACTTATAATTGTACTCGGTGCCCGTGCTGACGGGCACGATGCAGCCGTCCAGCGCACGCACCGCGAGTTCCACCGGCAGATATTCCTTGATCGCTACCTTGAGCTCGAGATTGGTATCGTAAGCGAGGTAGGTCATGCCGAAACCGCCCGACCCCAGCACGGACTCGAGCCGGTACTCGAGCAGCATCGAGCCCAGCGGCAGCGAGTTTCGGTAATTCAGTATTTCGACCATGTTCGATTAGCCCGATCAGTAACCGCTGACCCGGCAACCCGTGTCATCTGTCTTGCCCCTGCGCGCATCATCGCTGAATTCGCAGGGAAATCCAAGCGGGATGCGACCCGTTCGAATTTTATACCGTTGGCCTTCCGGCTATCGCCGGCGCGCCCCTGTGTCTAGCGCGGCGGCTTGCCGGCAAACATTTTCCGGCGAAAAACGCCCGCGGCTAGATCCTGTTCAGCCGCAGCTCAAGGCCAGCGCCAGTCGCGGAATTGTTCGCGCAGCGCGGCTTTCATCATCTTGCCGGTGGACGTGCGCGGAATCTCGGTGACAAACGCATAAGCTTCGGGCAGCCAGAATTTGGCGAACTTCGGAACGAGATAGTCCCTTAATTCCTGCTCGCTCACCGACTGGCCCGGCTTGCAGACGATCACGGCGAGTGGACGCTCGTCCCACTTCGGATGGGCGATCCCGATCACGGCCGCCTCCTGCACCGCCGGATGGCCGGTCAGCGCGTTTTCGAGGTCAAGCGAACTGATCCACTCGCCGCCGGACTTGATCAGGTCCTTGGTGCGGTCCGTAATCTTGACGTAGCCCTCGGCGTCTATCGTGGCGACATCACCTGTGCGAAACCAGCCGTCTTCAGTCCACTTGTCGGCTTCGGCCGCCAGCTGATAGTAGCTTGCCGCTATCCACGGTCCGCGCACCTGCAGTTCGCCCATGGTCATGCCGTCCCACGGCGCGCAACCCGTATCGGTCATGGCGCGCACCTCGACAAACGGCGCCGGCAACCCCTGCTTGCAGCGATAGGCATAACGCTCGTCCGCCGGCAACGCCATCAATTCCGGCTTCAGATGTGCAGTGGTGCCCAGCGGTGTGGTTTCGGTCATGCCCCATGCATGCAGCACATTGAGATCAAACCGGTCGAACGCACGGATCATCGACTCGGGCGCCGCCGCGCCGCCGACGACCATGCGCATGCCCGGTGTCAGTTTCCACCCCTTGGGATTTTTCTCGAGCGCCTGCAAGATGCCCATCCAGATCGTCGGCACGCCGGCGGTGAACGTGACTTTTTCGGATTGGTACAAATCGAGCAGGCTCTGCGCATCCAGGTGCGGCCCCGGCAACACGAGTTTGCAGCCGACCATCGCGCCGGTGAACGGCAGGCCCCACGCGTTGACGTGAAACATCGGCACGACCGGGCACAGCGAGTCGCATTGCTTCAGGCCCAGCGTGTCGCCCATCGCGCACGCCATCGAATGCAGCACCAGCGCGCGATGCGAATAAACCACGCCTTTGGGTTTGCCCGTGGTCCCCGACGTGTAGCACATGCCCGCGGCGTCGTTTTCGTCGAGTACGGGCGCCCGCATTGCGAGATTGCCGGCGATGAACTTCTCGTAGTCTTCATACGGAGCAGCTACTGGCCGGCCGGTCAGCGGCACGACGATGACGCGCTCGAATTTCGCTCTGTCCTTGAATTTTTCGTAGAGCGGCAACAGCACGTCGTCGAGGATGAGGAAGCGGTCGCCCGCGTGATCCGCGATGTAGCCGATATCGTCGGGATGCAGGCGCAGGTTGAGCGTGTGCAGCACGCCGCCCGCGCAGGGAATCGCGAAATACGCCTCGAGATGCGCGTAGTGGTTCCACATCAGCGTCGCGACGCGGTCGCCCTTGGCGATGCCCGCCGCCTGCAGCGCGCCGCCAAGCGCCAGTGCGCGCCGGTGAAAATCCCGATAGCGGTAACGATGCAGCGTCTTGTCGGGCAGTCGCGAGACGATTTCCGACGCGCCGAACAACCGCCCAGCGCGATCGAAGATGTGCGTCAGCGTCAACGGAAAATTCATCATCGTGCTTTGCATCCGCGCTCCTCCCACACCCGCACTGCGCGCCAATCGAGGCGCACTGCCGTCAGCCGTTACCCGGCCCGGGTCCGCACTACCCCCGAAACGGCGTCAGATCTATTTTGCCTTTGAACACGTTGTTGGCAAATTGCAGAAACTGGTCGGCGCGCGCGTCGCTCCAGCCGCCGTAGGCGACGTTGCCGCGGAATTTGCGCTCGATGTCTTCGCGCGACAACGGATCGTGCCTGCCGCCGCGGATGTGCGGCTGGCGCTCTTCAAAGACGCGCCCGTCTTTCAGCGTCATTTTGACGTGTCCCGTAAAGGCTTTCGGATACGGATTGTCCGGATCGACGACGTACCGCACCTTGCCCGCGAGACCGAGGATGCGCGGATCGCGCACGGTTTTCTCGCTGAACGCATCGAGTCCGGCGCTACCGGTCACGAATGCGACCGCTACATTGAACGGCGCGCTGAATTTGGCCGCGTAATCGTTGGCCGGCTTTTGCTTCGCGGGCAGTGGATCCCACAGCCGGTGCACGTAACCTTCCGCGGTCTCGCACAAAACGTCAACCACATCGTCGGCGGTGAAGCCCTTGCGCGCGAGCCGCAACGCGCAGTCGATGTACGGCTGGTTCATGGTGCCCGTCGCGTACGGCTTGAACGTGATGTTGCTGATCATCCATTCCTTGCCGAAATCGCGCGTCACCACGTCGAAGTCGCCGTCGGGGTTGCGCGCAAACGCATAAAAGAAACCATGCGTGCCTTCGAACACGGTGCGCGGCCCGAGAAATCCATGCTGTGCAATGCGTGCGGCATGCAGCCCGATGCGCGCCGCCCAGCCCGCATGCAGGCGCTTGGTCCACGCGCCTTCCGCGAGGTACTCGATGATGCCGCTCGCCATGCTGCCGGCGATGCCCAGCGCATCGACCGTCTGCTTGCGATTGAGGCCCAGCGTGGTGGAGACCGCCAGCGTTGAAGCCATTGCACCTATAACGCTGGTCGGATGAAAGCCGGCTTTGTGGATGGCCTTCGGTATCACCATGCTCAGACGACACATGGTCTCGATGCCGACCGTCATGCCCAGCAGCGCAGCGCGGCCGCCGCGGCCGAACCGCTCGCAGGCGGCGAGCACCGCCGGCACGATGACCGTGCTGCTGTGCACCGGCCCGCCCTCGAAGGTATCGTCGAAATCCTCACCGTGGCCCGCCGTGCCGTTGATCATGGCGGCGTCCTCGGCGCTGAATTCGCCGCCGTGGCCGAGCGCGCTGCAGGCGCCGCCGCGGTCGACGCTGGCGATCAACGCCTTAACGTAATCGGTATTGCGCGCGGCCACGCACAGCCCTGCGATGTCGATCAGCAGTTCCTCGGTGCGCGCGCGGACCGCCGGCGTGATCTGGTCGGCGGTGAGCGTAGCGGCGCAGTCGACCAGGCGCTCGCTGACAGACTTCGCGTCGGCGGTCGCCGCTTTCATTGCAAGGCTCCGCTGCGGGTTGCGTGCTTGCTCACTTGAACGCCGGCTGCTTGTAGCGGCCGACCGGCACGAGCTCGGCGACAGTCCCGCCGGGCGCCCGGAACTTGATCGGAATCACGCCCGGATCGCTGATGATCTCGCAGCCGTACGACTTGATCTGCGCTTCGGACGCCTTCAGGTCCTCGACTTCGACCGCGAAATGATGAATGCACGGCCCTTCTCCCGAGGCCTTCGACTCCGCCGACTCGGTGCCGGCGTCGTACTGGATCAGCGTGAAGTCGATCGCGCCGTCGCTCAAATGGCGCGACAGGTGATCGCGCGTCTTGCGCGTCTCCACTTCCCTGAAACCGAAAACCTTTTCGTAGAACTCGGTGGTTTTTTCGAGGTCCTCGACCTTCAATGCCAGATGCACGATGCGGTTCATACCACCTCCTTGAGAACAAACTGGTTCAATCGCAGGCCGCGCCGGCGGCGCGCCCCGCTATCCGTTCAGATGCAGCGCGAACAGTCGCACCTTTCGGGCCGTTCGCGCAAGCGGGTTGTGCTACCATAAGGGCGTATAAATATTCACCCGCCGCGCGGCGGCGCCTCCCGGACCGCAGTCCTCCCCCTACCGACCGTTCGGTTCAATCCCCTGGTTCGTGGGGATAGACGGGCGGAATCGGCTCGGTTTTATCCATCAACGTCCCAAGCTCGCTTTCGATCGCTTCCATTGCCGTCAGCAATGACGAGAGCCTTAATGCGATGCTTTCCAGATCCGGTTCCGGAATATCGAGTCCGATCAACCGCGCCATCTCGCGGGCCTGTTGCGGCGTGAGGTCCATGGGTTAGCCTGCGACCGCCGCAGGTTGCAACGCGCGCGTCGTCTCTTCCAGCACAGGGTGACGTGTGTGCCACGGCGTCGCGCGCTCGTATGCGTGGCCGACGCGATAGATCGTCGCTTCGGCAAACGGCCTGCCTGCAATCTGCAGCGACAACGGCAATCCCGCATTCGTGAAACCCGCGGGCACGGCGAGCGTCGGCACGTTTGCCACGCCGAACGGGTGGGTACTGATGCGCCGCAGAATAATACGTTGCGCCATGTCCTGCGCCGAGCGCACGACCTCGCGTGCTTCGTCGATCAGCCCCGGCGGCTTCAGGCTCGTCGGGCACAGCAACGCATCGTAGCGCTCGAACGCAGCGAGAATCTGGTTGCGCACCACGGCGCGCGCACGCATCGCGCGCGAATAGACCGCCGCCGGCACCATCGCCGCCGTCGCCATCCGGCTGCGCGTGCCGGCATCGAACTCGCTCCAGCGGCTGCGCAGCAGCGGCAGATACATCGACGCGACATCCGCGTCCGACGTCAGCATCGCGAGCGGAATCGCGTGCTTAGCCCATGGCAGTGATATTTCCCCGACCGTGGCGCCCAGCGAGCGCAGCACGCCGAGCGCCCGCTCCATCGCCGTGCGCACTTCGGCGTGCACGCCATCGGTCCACGTCATTTCGGTGACGACTGCGAGGCGCATGCCTTTGAGGTCCATAGCCCCGATTGCAGCAGTAAAATCGGGAACGGCACGACGGCTCGTCAGCGGATCGTGCTCATCAAAGCCCGCAATGACGCGCAGGAACAATGCGTTGTCTTCGATGGTGCGCGTGATCGGACCCAGCGTATCGGCGGTCCACGCATACATGAGCCCGCCGTAACGGCTTACGCGACCGAAGGTCGGCCGCAAGCCGACCACGCCGTTGGCCGCCGCTGGACCGCGAATCGAGCCGCCGGTGTCTTCGCCGATCGAGCCGGAACTGAATCCGGCGGCGGGCGCGATCCCCGAGCCGCTCGACGAACTCGATGGATCGCGCTTGACGTCCCACGGATTGCGCGGCTGGCCGTGCGCGAACACGTGGGTGCCGCCTTTGCCGAATTCGTGCAGGTTTTCCTTGCCGATGAGGATTGCACCGGCGTCCTTCAACCGCGTGATGACCGTCGCGTCGAAATCGGGAACATGGTCGGCGTAGATGCGCGAGCCGAGCGTGGTTTTCACGCCACGCGTGCACAGCTGGTCTTTGACCCCGAACGCAAGCCCGTGCAACGGGCCGCGATAGTCGCCGCGGCCGATCTCCGATTCGGCCTGGCGCGCCGCGGCGAGTGCCGCCTCGCCGCACACGGTGATATACGCGCGCAGCACCGGGTCGAAGCGCTCGATGCGCGCGAGGCACAGTTTTACGAGCTCGACCGGCGAGAGCTGGCGGCTGCGGATCAGCCGGCCCTGTTCCGCCGCGGAGAGATATGCCAGCTCGGAATCGTTCAACTCGCGTTCCAGAAAATGTCGACGTCGGACAACTTTAACACGAGCCAAATGATGATGACGCACGGAGGCCGCGCACCGTTTCAATGCCGGTGGGCGCGCATGCGGACATCGATGGTGCATACCCGCGACCTGATGCTAGGATAAGCGGTCGCATTGCCGGTGACAGCCGGTGGTATGAAGTTTGCTGAAGGAGTACGCGGATGCGTATCCACTCCTCCGTTACAGTGAGTTCACCGTGACCTCAAATACCGCAGCCAGCTTGATCGCGCTGGTGATTGCCACGGCGTTGGCCGGCAATGCCGCCACCGCAAGTGCCCAGACCTGGAAACCCGAACGCCCGGTGGAACTGGTGGTATTCGCCGCGGCGGGGGGCGGCAACGACAAGGCCGCCCGGGTCATCCAGAAAATCTGGACGGAAAACCGCATGCTCGAAGCGGTCGTCGTGAACAAGGTCGGCGGCGGCGGCTCGCTCGCCTATACGTATGTGAGCCAGAAACCCGACTCGCACTTCATCGCCATCGCGCAGGCCGGGCTGCTCACCAACCAGATCACCGGCCGAAGTCCGATTACCCTCGCCGACGTGACCGTACTGCCTTATATCGGCACCGAGCCGGTCGGGCTTGCCGTGCGCACCGAATCGCCGTACAAAAATCTGCGCGAATTCATGGATCAGCTGAAAAAGGAGCCCGGCTCCCTCAGCGTTTCGGTCGGCAGCACGCTGGGCGCGATCAATCATTTCACAATCGCGCTGCTCGCAAAATCCGCCGGCGTCGATCCCAAAAAACTCAAGATACTGGTTTTCGGCGGCGGCGCCGAGTCGGCCACCAACCTGCTGGGCGGGCATATCGACGCAATGGCCCAGGCCACCAACAACGCGGTGCCGTTCTATCAGGCGGGCAAGATGCGCATCCTCGGCGTCAGCACGGCGAAACGCGCCGCCAGCCTCCCCGAGGTGCCGACATTCCGCGAACAGGGCTACAACGTGGTCATCGACGGCTGGTACGTGTTCGTCGGCCCGAAGCACATGACGCCCGCGCAGGTTGCGTACTGGGACGGCATCTTCGCGAAGACGGTGCAGACCGCCGAATGGAAAAAATTCGTAGAGACCACCGGCTGGGAGCCGGGCTACAAAAACTCGCAGGAGACCGCGGCGTTCCTGCGCAAGGAATACGACGATTCAAAGGCGCTGCTGATCGAGCTCGGCCTCGCCAAATAATCGAGAATGCCTAGCTGCCGATGTCGAAACCGGCCGCGCTCAACAGCGGCTGCGCGTTGAAACCCGTCAGCCGGCGTATCAGCTCCTTCGCGCGCTCCGGATGTGCCGAGCGCGCCGCGAGTCCCGCCGAATAAACGGCGATGTTCTGCACCTCGGCGGGCAACGGCCCGACCAGCTTCACCCCCTTGTTGGCGACGATTTCGGTGATCTGCGTAATGCCCATTTCAAGGAGCCCGCTGCTTTGCGCGAGATCGTTCATCGCCGCATAGCCGTTCGGGAAGAAATGCAGGCGGGACTTGAGTTCTTCCGTGATGCCCATTTTGTCCAGCGCGCTCATCACGACCTTGCCCGCCGTCGCGACGGCGGGATCGGGAAAGAGGACGCGCTTCGCCGCCAGCAGATTGCCGCGCAGCACATGCGTGTTACTGACGTCCGGCAGCGGCGTGCCGGCGCGCACCGCAACGCCCGTGCCGACCTTGCCGAGATCGACGCGCGACCCCGCGACCACCAGACCCTGCTGGATCAATTCGTCGATCAACGCCGCCGTCAGCACGATCACGTCCGCCGGCTCGCCCGCGACCACGCGCGCCTTCATCGCGCCGACCGCGCCGAAATTCGCCGCGACGAAATTGCCGCTGTCGCGCTGGAACTTGCCTGCGATCTCGGTCACGACCGCCTGCGCCGCGCCGGCGCAAAAGATATTCAGAGTTGCCACCAGTGTTCTCCCGTTGATCGGTTACTTTTTTAAATCCGTTTCGTCCATGTGAAACTTGTGCAGCACGCGGTGCAGCACCGGCACCAGCGTCACCGCCACCACGCTGATGAAAACGAGCCCGCAAAATAGCGCGTACGCTGACGAGAACAATTTCGCGGCGTCCGTCTTCATCTCCGCGACCGGCCCCATGCCGCCCAATATCATCGACGCGTTGTGCAGGGCATCGATCCACGGCACGTCCGCGATAAAGCGAAACCCGAGGACGCCCACCGCCAGCGCGATCGCGGCGATCGTTCCCGACAACGCGAACGACCATGCCAGACGGCGCACGAAGCGATGCGGAGGGATGACGCGCTGGCGTTGTGTTTCAAGCATGACTTACGATCGGCGATTGCGACCCACTGAAATCACGCGATACGCGCACGCGGCGATTTTAACACACGCCTAGTTGCGAACTCGCGCATTGACACGCCGGCAATCTGCCGGACAATGTACCCATGAAACTCGTGCATACCGCGAAACATCCGACCGAAGCCCACCTCATCAAGGGCATGCTCGAAGCCGAAGGCATACGCGCGTCGGTGCTCGGCGACCAGCTCTACGGCGCGTACGGGGAGTTGCCGGTATTGCCCACGGTATGGGTGCTCGAAGATGCGCTGGCCGCGCACGCTGACCGGCTGGTGATCGACTTTCTGCGCGGCGGCGCGGCGCGCCGCCACCGCCACGAGCGCTGGACCTGCGCCCACTGCGGCGAAAATCTCGAGGGCCAGTTTACCGACTGCTGGAATTGCGGCGCGACGCGGCCGCAATCGGCCTGAAAGACGATCTCTTACCGCTGCTTCGGTCCTAAAAAATATCGCCGCGCTCGTACTGCGGCGGCCACGCGACCTTCGTCTTCAGCACTTTCGCCGCATGCAGCGGCCAGTACGGGTCGTTCAGCATTGCGCGCGCCATGATGACGAGGTCGGCCTGTCCGCTCGCGACGATCTGCTCGGCAAGATCAGGCGCGTTGATGAGGCCCACCGCGCCGGTCGCGATGTCCGCGCGGGCGCGTATGGCGGCGGCAAACGGCACCTGGTATCCCGGATGCAGCGTGATTTTCTGCTGCGGCGACAGGCCGCCGCTCGAGCAATCGATGAGATCGACCTTGCCGCCGGCTTTCAAGAGCTGCGCGAGCTTGACGCTGCTCTCGAGGTCCCAGCCGCCGTCCACCCAATCCGACGCGGATATGCGCACGAACAACGGCTTGTCGTCCGGCCACTCCGAGCGCACTGCGTCGATGACTTCGAGCAGATAGCGGATCCGGTTCTCGAAGCTGCCGCCATACTCGTCCGTCCGCTGGTTGGACAGCGGTGATAAGAATTCATGAATCAGGTAGCCGTGCGCCGAATGAACTTCCAGCACATCGAAACCGGCCTCGCACGCCCGCCGCGTATTGGCGACGAACTGCGCGATCGATTCGGCTATCATCGTTTTGTCCATCTCGACCGGTACCGCGTAGCCTTCGCCGAACGGAACCGCCGACGGGCCGATGATTTCCCAGCCGCCATCCGCGGGCGCCAGCGGCTTGCCGCCGTCCCACGGCCGCGCGGTCGAACCCTTGCGGCCGGCGTGACCGATCTGCATGCCGGCGACCGCGCCCTGCGATTTTACAAAGCGCACTATGCGCGCGAGCGCGTCGCGTTGCGCGTTGTTCCACAAGCCCAGGCAGTACGGCGTGATGCGCCCGCGCGGCTCGGTATGCACGACTTCGGTAAAGACGATGCCCGCGCCACCGACCGCGCGAGAGGCGAGATTCTGAAAATGCCAGTCGTTGGCCACACCGTCGTCCGCGGAGTACTGACACATCGGCGAGACCATGATGCGGTTCTTCGCCGTGATCGAGCGAAACGCGATCGGCCGAAAAATGTGCGGCGTGGTGTTGCGTTGCAGGACCTTGCGCTCGTTTTCGCCGCGCGCGGCATGCGGGTTGGCTGTAGCTGGCGTGCTCATGGATACGCTCTTGAAATTGAATTAATCGACGCGGGCGCCGGAAGCGCGCACGAGTTTACCCCATTTGTCGATCTCGTCGCGGATGAAGGCCGCGAAACGCTCGGGCGAACTTGCCGCCGTTTCCGCGCCGAGCGCCAACATGCGTTCCTTCATTTCCGGCGACGCGACAAGGCGGCCGGCGGCGGCGGCGATTTTGTCGATCACATCGGCCGGCGTCGCGCGCGGCGCGACCAGTCCCCACCATTGCAGCGTGTCGAATCCCGGCAATCCCTCTTCCGCGATGGTCGGAATTTCCGGCGCGCCGGAAAAGCGCTGAGCGCTCGTTACGCCGAGCGCGCGCAGCCGCCCCGCTTTGATGTTCGCCTGCGCCGACGACACGCTGACCACCGCCACGCTGACCTGACCGCCGAGCAGATCGGCGACCGCGGGACCCGCGCCCTTATACGGGATATGCACCATATCCACCTTGGCCATCATTTTGAACAACTCCAGGCCGAGATGACCGGTAGTGCCCGTACCGGGGGAAGCGAAAGTAATCTGCCCCGGTTTCGCGCGGGCAAGCGCGATCAATTCCTTCACCGTCTTCGCCGGCACCGACGGGTGCACGACCAGCACCTGCGGCGCCTGCCCGAGTTGCACGATGGGCGCAAAGTCCTTCTGCACGTCGAACGGCACCTTCGCAAACAGACTTGGCGTAATCGCGAACGTCGGCTCGACCACCAGCAATACATAACCGTCCGGCGCGGACCGCGCGACCAGCTCGGTGCCTATCATGCCGGATCCACCCGCACGATTGTCGACCACCACGGTCTGTCCCCACATTTCGCCGAGCTTCTGCCCGACCACGCGTCCTACGATATCGCTCGCGCCGCCGGTCGCGAACGGCACGACGAATCGCACGGATTTGGCGGGAAAGATTTGCGCCTGCGCGCCCGGCACCGGCATCGCGGCGAGCGCGCACAACGCAAGCGCGGCTCTCCATGCGGCAGGCGAATTAGCCATCGGCGAGATTCTTCATGACGGCGTACAGCTTCGCTTTCGCCTCGAACCCGACGCCGGGCACGTCGGGCATCGTCACGTAACTGTTCACGACCGGCGTGCCGTCGGCAAACCCGCCGAACGGCTGGAACACGTCGGGATAGGATTCGTTGCCGCCGAGACCGAGGCCCGCGGCAATGTTGAGCGACATCTGGTGTCCGCCGTGCGGCACGCAGCGCCGCGGCGACCATGCATTCTGCTTCAACATCTCGACCGTGCGCAGGTATTCGACGAGCCCGTACGACAGCGCGCAGTCGAACTGCAGCCAGTCGCGGTCGGGCCGCATGCCGCCGTGGCGGATCAGGTTGCGCGCATCCTGCATCGAAAAAAGATTCTCGCCGGTCGCCATCGGTCCGTCGTAATGATTTGCGAGTTCGGCCTGCAAGGCATAGTCGAGCGGATCGCCCGCTTCCTCGTACCAGAACAAGCCATAGGGCTTAAGCGCACGCGCATATTCGATCGCGGTTTTGAGATCGAAGCGGCCGTTCGCGTCAACCGCGAGATTCTTGCCCGAGCCCACCACTTTGATCACGGCTTCGATGCGTTTGATGTCATCTGCGAGCGACTCGCCGCCGATCTTGATCTTCACCACCGAGTAACCGAGGTCGAGATACTTCTTCATCTCGTCCTGCAGCGCCTGCACGTTTTTGCCGGGATAGTAATAGCCACCCGCGGCATAGACAAACACCTTGTCGTCGACGGTGCCGCCACGATAGCGCTCGCCGAGCACGCGATAAAGCGGCTTGCCCTCGATTTTCGCGACGGCGTCCCACACCGCCATGTCGAGCACGCCGACGGCCACCGACCGCTCGCCGTGCCCGCCGGGTTTCTCGTTCGACATCGCGCACGCCCAGATCCGGTGCGGATCGAGATTGTCGCCGGCGTCATTGACGAGCGATTTCGGCTCGGCGCCCATGATGCGCGGAATGAAGCGCTCGCGCAAAAGTCCGCTTTGCGCGTAACGGCCGTTCGAATTGAAACCGTAGCCGACGACGCGCTTGCCGTTGCGTTTCACGTCGGTGACGACCGCCACTACGCTCGCGGTCATTTTGGAAAAATCGATATACGCGTTGCGAATGTCCGAGCTGATCGGCGCGACGGTTTCGTGAATGGCGGTTATTTTCATCTGGGCGATTCGATATGGGATAAGTGGCGGAAGGGAAACTTCAACGGCTGCGCGAATGCGCACCGTAAACTCGCGCCAGTATAACGATGGCAGTCGATGCTCGCAAACACGCGCAGCGCCAGGCCGCAGCGCGACTCCGCGCAGATCGGTTATCATTGATTCTCTTCCCGCAGTCTCTGCCCGCTCCTGGAAATGACCTCACGATGAAAACCGACGCCGTCTCGCCCATGATGCTCAAATTGAGCGCCCATATCGCCGCTGCCGCCGCGCGCCCGCTGCCGAAAGAAATCGCAGACCGCGCCAAACTTCATCTCGTCGACACCTTCGCCGCGATGATTTCGGGTTCGCGCCTACTGCCCGGCGTAAAAGCAATCGCTTACGCGAAGACTCTGGGCGGAAGACCTGCGGCCGGCATCATCGGCACGCGCATGGTCACCACGCCGCAGAATGCGGCACTCGCCAACGGAATGTTCGGCCACGCCGACGAAACGGACGACACGCATCCGCCGTCGCTCACGCATCCGGGCACCAGCGTCGTGCCCGCGGCGCTCGCAATTGGCGAGCAAAACCGGCTCGCGGGCAAAGCGGTGATGCGCGCGATCGTGCTCGGCTACGACATCTGCTCGCGCGTGCTGCTCACGTTGAAACCGATGCCCTATCTGCGCTCCGGCCACCATGCCGCAGCCACCGGCCAGGTGTTCGGCGCCGCGGCCGCCGCCGGCGCACTCCTGAAACTCAATGCGCGCAAAGTCCGCTTCATGCTCTCCTACGCGGGCCAGCAGACCGCCGGCCTGTACACGATGTTCCGCGATCCCGAGCACATCGAGAAAGCGTACGCGATGGGCGGCATGCCCGCGCACAACGGCACGCAGGCGGCGCTGATGGTGAAGCACGGCTGGACCGGCGTCGAGGATATTTTTTCCGGCGAGCGCGATTTCTTTTTCACGTTCGCGCCGGAAGAAGTCGACCGCGACGAAATGGTGCGCGGTCTCGGCACCGAATACGAAATCATGCGCGCCGGCATCAAGCGCTGGCCGGTCGGCGGCCCGATCCAGGGGCCGATGCACGTGTTGCGCGACCTGATCGTGCAGCACGGCATCAAGGCCGCCGACGTCGAGAAAATCATTGCGCGCATGCCCGACAAGGAACTTGAAATCGTCAACAACCGTGCCTCCCCCGACATTTCCGTGCAGCATCTGCTCGCGGTCATGCTGGTCGACGGTAACGTCACGTTCAAATCCGCGCACAGCTTCCGCCGCATGCGGGACCCCAAGGTGCTCGCCGTGCGACAGCGCATCGAAGCGGTCGGCGACGCGACGCTGACGGACGTGCAACGCCGCTGGCGCTGCGTGATGGAAGTGCGGCTGAAAGACGGCCGCGTGCTCAACCACCAGACGATGGCAGCGAAGGGCAGCTCGGAAAACCCGCTGACCCCGGCGGAAGAAAACGAAAAGGCGCTCGACCTGATCGTGCCGATACTGGGCAGGAAAAAGAGCGTGGCACTCCTCGACGCACTGTGGAATTTCGACAAGCTTCCCGACGTGCGGGCGTTGCGAAAACTCTACGCGGCCTAAACCGCCAAAGAGTCCATGAATTCGTTGACGGGCGTTGTCTCAAGCCGGCGCTGATCGCCCAGCAACGCCGCTGCCGCCTCGCATTGTTTGGCCGGCAGGCGCGTTGCAAGGTTGGACCTGAACTTGCGCTGGAGCAAAGGCAATCCCTCGGCGCGCCGCCGCGCGTCGCCGATCAGGAACTCGACGTCCACTTTCGGCGTTGCCGAGCCGTCCGTGAAAAATATCTGCACTGCATTGTGATTCGCGCGCCGCGCGCCGTGATAATCGCGGGTGTACGATCTGTCTTCCTTCACGGTCATTTTCGCGCGCAACCGGTCGATTCGCGGATCTGCGGCAAACGCGTCTTCATAACTCGCAGTCGTGATATCGCCAAAGATCAGCCCGACGGCCACGACGTACTGCAGGCAATGGTCGCGCGCCGCGAAATTCGGCAGCGGTCCTGTCACGCATATCTTGTTTACCGCAAGCGCATGCGTGGTCAGCACGACGCGCTGGATCTCGTCGAACCGGCCGCGCACCAGCGGGTGCAGGCGCACCGCGCACTCCGCCGCCGTCTGCGAATGGCGTTGCGCGGGGTAGGCGATCTTGAACTGGACGTTTTCGATGACATGCGACGCATAGCGGCGCGTGACCTTGAGCGGACGGCCGTTGTTCAGCACCGCGCAGAAACCCCATGTTTTGGCGCTGAGCGCGGTCGGATAGCCCATCTCCCCGCGCATCGTCATCATGGCTATGCGCACGGCGCGACTCGTTGCATCCGCCGACGCCCATGACTTGCGCGGCCCGGCGTTCGGCATCTGGCGGTAAGTGTTCAGCGCGTGCCCGTCGACGAAAGTATTCGACAGCGCGTTGACGATGTCGTCGACGCTGCCGCCGAGCATCTGCGTAACGACCGCAGTCGAGGCAATCTTGAGCAGCACAACGAGATCGAGCCCGACCTGGGGACTGTTGAAGATATTGCCTTCAGCGAGCACGCCGTGGATTTCATAAGCTTTGATCATGGCGGTCAACACGTCGCGCATGAGCAGCGGTTGCCTGCCCGATGCAATATTGCGACGGCTGACAAAATCGGCGACGGCCAGCTTCGC